>DAOVAN010000064.1 GCA_030671005.1 Caldifarciminota bacterium | reverse complement strand
TTAGGTCGACTGGCCTCGAAAATAGCTTTTGTTTTGACCGGCAAGCATAAACCACAATACACACCGCACATTGACTGTGGTGATTTTGTGGTGATTGTCAATGCCGATAAGTTTCGTGTCACCGGGAAGAAAATGACGGATAAGATCTATTATTCGCACTCTTTTTATCCTGGTGGCTTGAAGAAGATTAGTCTGGAATTGATGCTGGAGAAACACCCTGAACGCGTGATGTATCATGCGGTCAGTGGTATGTTGCCAAAGAATAGGCTGAGGGCACGACGGCTGAGGCGTCTGAAAATCTATACTGACTCAAATCATCCACATTCTGCACAGTCGCCCCAGAAAATCGAGTTGTAAGGAGGAATACATATGGCAGAGATATTGACAGGATCTAGGAAAACAGCAACCGCACAGATCATTCTGACAACTGGCAGTGGAGTCATGAAAGTGAATAATCGCAATCCTCTGCAGTATTTTGGAAGACAAGACCTCGTCGACCTTGCCAATCTTCCGCTGGTTACCGCAGGCGTCATGGGCACCTTCGACATCAAGGCGAAAATATCCGGTGGTGGAATATCTGGTCAAGCAGGAGCGCTGTGCCATGGCATTGCCAGGGCATTAGTGAAATTCAATCCAGAACTGAGACCCACCCTCAAGAGCGCCGGGTTGCTGAAACGCGATCCCAGAATGAAAGAACGCTGCAAGTACGGTTTGGCGAAGCGACGCAAGAGATTTCAATTCTCCAAGCGTTAAGGAGGAATCTTGGAACAGATTACATTCGAGAGATTGGTTAGTTCGGGCTGTCACTTCGGACATCGCACCAAGCGCTGGAATCCAAAGATGGGTAAGTACATATTCGGCAAAAGAAGTGGCATCCACATAATCGACCTGAGGCAAACACAAGAATCACTCAAACGCGCCTACGAAGCAACCGTCCGCATCGCCGAAGAAGGCAAAGGAATTCTGTTCGTTGGAACAAAAAAACAAGCCAAGGACATCATCAAGGATGAAGCAAGGCGTGGCAATATCTTCTACGTCACGGAACGCTGGCTGGGCGGATTACTGACCAATTTCGACATCCTGAATCAGCGCATCTCGAGGCTTAGAGAGTTCGAGCAGATGAAAGAAGATGGACGCTGGACAATGGTTTCTAAAAAAGAGCTCGCCAAAGCCGAACGCGAATACCAAAAGTTGCATAAATCTTTTGAAGGCATCAAGGATATGGACCGTCTGCCAGGGTTGGTGTATCTCGTGGATATCAACAAGGATGAAACCGCGCTCCGAGAAGCACTCCGGGTGAATATTCCGGTGGTCGCCATTGTCGACACTAATGTCGACCCGACCGAAATCGATTATCCAATACCTGCCAATGATGACTCCATCAGATCCATTTCACTCGTCACCCAAATCATTGCCAATGCGGTGACCGAGGGAAGAAAGGGATTTGAGGCAGAAGAGAAGGAGACATATGGATCGGGAGAAGCTGAGGGAGCTTAGAGCACGAACGGGCGCTGGTATCGTCGACTGCCAAGAGGCACTGACTGAGGTAGAGGGGGATATTGAAAAAGCGGTTGAGACACTGAGGAAAAAGGGACTCGCGTTAGCCGCAAAAAAAGTAGGACGCATCACAAAAGAAGGCATCATTGATGCGTACATTCATCCCGGAGATAGACTGGGTGTCCTGGTCGAGGTAAACTGCGAAACCGATTTCGTTGCCCGCAACACCGAATTCAGAAGGTTCGTCCGCGACATTGCCCTGCAGATCGCAGCTAGTGAGCCGATCGTGGTCGTACGCGAGGAGTTGTCCGCCGATGTCATCGAACGTGAAAAAGAAATATACCGAAGTATGGTCCAGGACATAAAGAAAAAGCCGGATATCGTCGAAAAAATAGTCACCGGCAAATTGGAAAAATTCTACTCAGACGTATGCCTTCTGGAGCAACCCTTTGTAAAAATCCCCGAGAAGACCGTCGGCGAGTATCTAAAAGAACAGATCGCAAAGTTCGGTGAAAACATCGTCGTGAGGCGTTTCGTACGTTTTCGCCTCGGTGAATGAAAAACGATTCATCCCACCTAAAATACCGCAGAATCATTCTCAAATTATCTGGAGAGTTCTTCGGTAACAAAATCAAGACCTTCGATCAAGCAGCAATAAACTATACAATGGGCCAGATAGTCTCGGCACGCGAAGCAGGTGCCAGAATCGGGATTGTAGTTGGCGCTGGCAACATAATTCGCGGACGAGATGCCGGCTGGATGAATAAGATCGATGCCGACATGTGTGGCATGGTAGCTACCGTAATCAACAGCACACTGCTCTACTCAGCATTAAGCAAGACAGATCATGATGTGAGGCTCAGTAGCGCGCTCGCCGTTGATGGTGTTGCTCAACGCTTCAATAAATTTGATGACCTTGAGTTCTACAACTCAGGGGGGATTTTGATATTTGCCGGGGGCACCGGCAATCCACTCTTCACGACGGACACTGCGGCTGCAGTGCGGGCAGCGGAAATGTGCGCTGATGTACTTATCAAAGGGACGAAGGTGGCCGGCGTATATTCAGCCGACCCGCACAAGAACAAGCGCGCCACTTTCTACCGGGAACTATCCTATGATCAAGCAATTGAAAAGAATCTAGGAGTCATGGATATGGCGGCATTCAACATATGCCGCGAGGCAAACATCCCGATCTATGTTTACAACTTCTCGCAGCATCAGCTTTCCGACATCATTACCGGTAAGATCGTGGGAACAATAATCAGCGGAGGATGTGATGATTGAAGAAATCAAGAAAAGCACCGAAACAAGAATGAACAAATCATTGTCGTTGCTTGCCCAAGAATTCTCCAAGTTAAGAACCGGCCGTGCCTCACTGGCACTCCTGGACGGCATCAAGGTCGAGTACTACGGAAGTCAATTACCCTTGAACCAAGTCGCGACAATAAGCATTCCTGAAGCACGTTTGATAATTATCCAACCCTGGGACAAAACGGCTCTCCCCAACATCGAAAAAGCAATCCACAAATCAGCACTCGGCTTGACGCCCAACAACGACGGCAATGTCGTCCGTCTTGCTGTACCGCCATTAACCACAGAAAGACGGGAAGAACTCATCAAACTTACGCTGAGAATGACGGAAGAAACACGGGTGGCGATCAGGAATATTCGACGCGAAGCCAACAATGAAATAAAGAAACTCGAGAAGGAAAAGGAGATGTCCGAAGACGCTTCGTTCAAGGCACAAGAAGACGTGCAACATACCACTGATCAATTCATAAAGAAAGTCGACGGAGTCCAAAAAGACAAGGAAAAAGAAATCCGAGAGACCTAAAAGGGTCCTTACCCTAAATAGGATACAAATCAACCGTGGTAAACCAAAGAATCTTTATTTCTGTCTAAAAGACAAGGAGGAATCATGGCTAATATTTGGGATGACCTTGTTAAATGGCTGGATGATGCTTCAAAGGTAGTTGGCAAGGAAGCCGGCGACATGACTCAGAAAGGTACTTTGAAGCTCGAAATGTTTGAGCTGACCCGTAAGCTGAGAGACGGCTACACCGAGCTGGGCAGCAAGGTATACGATCTGCTCTATGTGAAGAAGAAGGAGAAGTGGCAAAGCAGCAAGCAGGTCAGAGGCATCGTACAAAAGATCAGGGCGACCGAAAGACGCCTCAACAAGAAAAAACTCGAATATAAGAAGATCGGCAAGGGAAAAAAGAAGAAGAAGTAAGCACGGTACAGACTGCTGGTCACCCGCTTCAGATTTTGGGGCAGCAGAATGAATGAGCATCGATCGATGTAACCCTGAACGAATAAGGAGGTAACGGTGCACAAGAATATCTCATTGCGCAATGCCGGAATCATTGCCGGCACCGCCGCCGTCTTCGCGTTTCTGTTCGGTATCATAATAACGGCAAGCATACCGAACTTAGCAAATCGTAGTGAAGCAAGTCCTGAACAGAGCACGGCACTGCCACTCGTCACTGAACAAGGAGAGAGTCCGTTCACGCGCGTCGCAGAAAACGTTACACCCGCCGTCGCGAATATCTCGGCAGAAAAGACCATCAGCGGTCGTTTCCCGGGATTTGAGTGGCACTTTGAAGGACCTTGGAATGAATTCTTCAGAGACTTTTTCAAAGGTGGACCCAGGTCTGAACAGAGGATGCAGACTCTGGGATCGGCTTTTATCATATCAGATGATGGTTATCTGGTAACCAACTATCATATAATAAGAAATGCTTCGGATATCATCGTCAAGTTGACTAACAAGAAGGAGTTCAAAGGTGACGAGGTCGAAATAATCGGCACCGACCCCCGCACCGATATCGCGTTGCTCAAGATCAAAGACGGAAAAAACCTCCCCTACCTGAAATTCGGCGATTCAGACAACGTCAAGGTCGGCGACTGGGCAATTGCCTTTGGCAATCCCTTTCACCTTGAAGGAACGGTTACGGTTGGTGTCATTTCTGCCAAGGGACGAGCCGGCATAGCGCTTCCCGAAGGACCAGATTTCCAGAGTTTCCTCCAGACCGATGCGGCTATCAACCCGGGAAATTCCGGTGGGCCATTGATCAACATCCAGGGTGATGTGATCGGTATCAATACCGCAATCACCTCGCCGAGTGGCGGCAACGTGGGTATCGGGTTCGCAATACCGGCCAATCTCGCAAAAGCGGTCATCGAGGAACTAAAATCAGAGGGCAAGGTCACTCGAGGTTACCTGGGCGTATACTTGCAGGAAATCACCGAAGACCTGAAAGACGCAATGGATCTTCCCTCACTTGAGGGTGTATTAATCAGTGAGGTCGTAGACAATACGCCAGCAAGTCAGGCCGGCATCAAGGGTGGCGATGTCGTACTCGAATTCGACGGTACGAAGGTCAAAGACGTGGCTTCATTCAGGATAACCGTGGCTTCAACCGAAGTCGGCAAGAACGTACGGATCAGAGTCTTCCGAGACGGCAAAGAAAAAGAGCTCAAGGTGACCCTCGGTGAAATGCCTGAGACTGTTGGTGCGGCACCTGAAGCACCCGAGCAAGAATATGAATTAGGGCTAGGTGTCGTGAATATCGACGATCCACGCGGCCAGCGCTTTGGTGCCCAAGTAAAGACCGGTGTCATCATAATCGACATCAAGTCAGACACACCCGCCGACAAAGCAGGTTTCTCCGTCGGTGATGTCATAATGGGAATCGGTAATAAGGACATCGCAAACATCAGTGCTTATCGTAATGCAATAGCCAAGCTAGAAAAGGGTAAACCAGTCATCTTCCACGTACAACGCGGCAATCGAAAGCTTTACATTGCGGTCACGCCCTAACGTGGATGAATCAGGTTCGCGAGCAAATCGCGGTGCTCACCAATAGCACATGCCATGTTTAGAGTTGTCACCGACCGGGGACTCAGACAGTATTTTGAGGACATAAGTCAGTATAATATCCTCGTAAAAGAAGAAGAGTTCGCACTTGCAAAAAGAGCTCGCGAAGCAAACGACACGGAAGCCAAGAAAAAGCTAATCTGTGCAAACCTGAGGATCGTCGTATTCATTGCCAAGAAATTTCGCGATGAGCGGTTGAATCTTTCCGAATTGATTAATGCAGGGAATGAAGGTCTAATACACGCCGCCGATAAGTTCGACGAAAGAAAGGGATACCGGTTTAATACATATTCGGTCTGGTGGATCAAGAGGGCGATCTATGAGGCGATCACTACACAAAAAGGGCTCGTGCGCAGGAGTTTTCTCGCCCGCAGGCTCCAAACTCAAACCAAGAAGTTCATTCAGAGAAACGGGCGGGAACCGACTACCGAAGAACTGGCCAAGATCCTCAACACCGACACCAGTGCCATTGTGCTGGCGTTGAGTGAACTCATTCCACCTTATTCGCTAGATGAAACATTCGAAGATTCAGAGAATCCATATATCGAGTCGGTCCGCATTGATATTCAGGGCTCGGACAATCTCATTTCACCGCCCCCCGATGAAATCTTCAAGAAGAAAGTACAAAAAGAGAAACTCGAGATGGCGTTGAGCAAGATCGGAGCCAGAGAGCGGGAGGTGCTGGAAAGAAACTTCGGTCTCGGTGAACACGAAACGCAGAGTCTGGAAGAAATAAGCAGGATCTTGAACATTACCCGGGAACGAGTGCGCCAGATCAAAGAGAATGCTCTGCGGAAGTTGAAGATCGTGATATTGAAACAGCGCCCCTAGCCGGGTAGTGTTCTAGAGAAAAACCTGCTTCCCCTTTTGTGGCAACGTTCAGTTTTCAGATATTCCCTACAACTCCTCGGTAAATATCTCTGTATTCGTATATATACAGATGTCCGCGGCAATCTTAATGGATTCCTCGACTATTTCTCGGACCGAAAGGTCTGAATACTTTACGAGCCCCCTGCACGCAGCGAGCGCGTAAGGCCCTCCTGATCCTATGGCCACAATGCCATCATCCGGCTCAATTATATCACCCGAACCGGAAACAACATAGGCATATTCCTTATCCAGAATAGCCAAAAGCGCCTCCAGTCTCCGCAAGACCTTATCCTGCCGCCAATCCTTTGCCAGCTCGACAACACTGCGCGGAAGGTTTCCCCTGAACTCATCCAACTTAGACTCAAAACGCTCAAATAATGTGAGCGCATCAGCCGTTGACCCAGCGAATCCAGCGAGTATTCTCTCATTATACATCTTGCGTATCTTGCGCGCCGTGCGCTTCATCACCGTTTCGCCGGTGGTCACTTGTCCATCGCAACCGATCGCCACCTTGCCCTTGAGGCGTATCCCGATTATTGTTGTTGCTTTCATATTACACAATTATACCTAACTGGCCAGTGATGTCAAATCATTGTGCTTGTGAATAGCGCAGCAGCTCTGTGTGTACATTCAATCCGACACGCCGCTTCCTTCAAGCCTATTCGCTATCTCTACCGCCTCTCTTAATGCCTCCTCTTTTTCCTTGACCTTGCCTTCCAGTTGCAGATCAAGGAGTTCCTGTAGTATCGATTTGAATATCGGTCCTGGTTTCATACCTAAAGCAATAAGGTCGTAACCATTGACGAGCCGTTCGACCTTGGGTTTCGCACAGTCGGCTCGATACAAATCGATCATTCTCATGAATGCTTTTTCCAGATGTCTTGTCTTGCCGCCTGTGGCGTACCCGTCGGCCCAAGCGATCATCATAGCACCAAACCAATCTTCTTCAAGGTGTCTGAAGAAACGCCGAATTGCGCGGTCGGTCAAATCTGGATTGGTCGCCAGAAGATGTAACCTCATGTGTTCCTTCACGAGTTTCTTCAGAATATCGGTGTCGTGTTTTGAAAGACGCAAGCGCCGATTTGCAATCTTCTCAATCATTTTTGCGCCTATCGAATCATGACCATAGAAATGCACCTCTCCGTCCTTAATCAAAAACGTATCAGGCTTCGCCACATCGTGAAAAAGACCAGCCAGCTTACAGAGCGGAACGCGGCTGGGTTTTGAGAAATAGTTCGAGTATTCGGGTTCGAGTTTTCTAAAAAATCCCCGGTCGATCAAACTCTCCACCGCGCCATATGTATTTAGTGAATGGTCCCATAGGTCAAAATCTTCGATGAGCTTCTGTGCCTCGGTAAAGATCTGTCTCAAGATACCCAGCTGATTTATCTTCAGGATCATATCAAATGAATGCGTCGTAGACATTATGCGCATCATCTCATAACCGATACGCTCGGCCGCCGTCTCTTTGAGTTTTATGTTCTTTGCCACTTTGAAGAAGTCTTTGTGCAAATCAAAGTCCAGCTCAAGTGCGAATCTGAATCCCCTCAATATCCGTAAAGGATCAGCAATGAGCGACTCTGGCGTCGTGGGTCGGATAAGATGCTTCTTCAGATCTCGGGTGCCCTGACAAGGATCCAGAAACTCGAAATTCGCCAGGCGTACGGCCATGGCGTTTATCGTGAAATCACGCCGCTGGAGGTCGGAAATGACATCATGCTCGTTGAGGCCTATGAAATCGTATACGATGTTGTCCTTGACGACGCGTGCTTCGTCTTCTTCCTCATCCAGGACGATCAGCGCACCCTTTATCCGCCTACCCACATGATGAGCGAACTCTATTCCCGAACCGCTCACCGAGAAGTCGTAGTCCTGCGGCTCGATGCCCATCAGGATGTCCCGGACCGTACCGCCGACTAAGTATAGATCGCGATTACCCCGCAGCCGGAAAATCTCCTGAATATGATTATTCTCTTTGATATATTCTTCTAACTTCTTCATCACCACATTCTATTCAAAGGGGCTCTTATGTCAACTTGCTTTACTCGTTATTATCAGAATCTTCTGAGGCAGTGTGTATCACTCGGGTGGATTCTCCTATCCTCCCCCCAACAAAGGTATTATGTTTATCGTCTAAGAAATATGCAAGAATGTTTCTGCCTAACGGATGCGCTAGTCTTCTCTAAGAATATCTTCTAATCGACGATTATCATCCTCCCCGCAAGCACTGAGGTGTTCGTTTCCAACGCATAAAAGTAAACACCCGCCGCTACTCTATCGCCTCTTGCATCACATCCTGCCCACTGCACTGCTTTTTGGCCGACCGATTCTGGCTTATCAACGAGGGTCTGTATCAACTGCCCACTGACATCATACACACGCAGTACTACAGATGCCGGGCTTGCCAGCTCGTAATGAATCGTCGTGCTATGACGGAAAGGGTTCGGATTATTATAGACACGCAAAGCACCGGGGTTCACCCGTCTTACGATGCCGCCTTCGGTAATGCCCACCAGATCACTCTCATACCAGACCAGGTCATCGTCACCTCCGCCCGTGGCCAGGACATCCAGATCTGTATCACTGTCCACGTCCGCGACGTACAAACCGAATGCCAGATCAAGTGAATCATCAATTACATAGGCGCTAAAGTTCCCCGAACCAAGATTTTCATACCACATCACCATATTAGAGAATAGACTAACCGCCGCGATATCGGGCAGGGTATCGCCGTTGAGATGAGCGACA
>DAOVAN010000078.1 GCA_030671005.1 Caldifarciminota bacterium | reverse complement strand
TGACCGCGAAGGGGCTGAACGATTATTGACCGAACTCAAATTTGTCTTCGAACTACGTGAACAGAAGTTGGGATGGCATTATCCAATCTTGAAGACAGTAGCCACAAAAGATGAGGGTATAACTGAGCTCGTGTCCGCCGTTGAAGAACACGGTGAGTCTTTGAAGAAAAGCGGTGGTTTGGAACAGAAGCGGAAGGAAAGACTGTTACTGCGCATTCATGAACTGATCGAACAAAAGATCCGATCACACTTAAGGGAGAGGGTAGTCAGTGAGGATGAATTGAAGAAACTGGTCGATAAGATATACAAACGGCAACTCGATCCGTACCGTGTAGCAGCTGACATTACCGCGAAGATGATTAGAACCAGACGCTAGGAGGGTGTCATGAAAAAGGAAGAATGGAAAAAGAAATTAGCTACTTGCAAGGAGCGAGATTCTAAGTTCACAACAGTTTCTGGCTTGCCAGTGAAGGTTCTCTATACCCCTGATGACATCTCGGATACTGATTATGCCCGCGATGTCGGTTTTCCTGGTGCATTTCCATACGTCCGGGGTGTTTACACAAATATGTACCGTGGACGCTTGTGGACAATGCGTCAATTCTCGGGATTCGGTAGCCCTAAAGACACGAACAAACGCTACAAGTATCTGTTGAGGCACGGTCAAACCGGGCTCTCAGTCGCATTTGATTTTCCTACTCTTTATGGGCGGGACTCGGACGATCCTGTTGCACGCGGTGAGGTTGGTAAGTGTGGCGTCGCGGTCGACAGTCTGAGAGATATGGAGATAATCTTCAATGCCATACCACTTGAGAGTATATCGACGTCGATGACGATCAACCCGCCGGCGGCAATGCTATTGGCAATGTATATCGTCGTCGGTGAGAAGCAGGGCGTACCGGCAAATATTCTGACCGGCACGATTCAGAACGACATGCTAAAAGAGTATCAGGCGCAAAAGACCTGGATTTATCCGCCTGAACCATCAATGAAGATCATTACCGACACTGTTGAATATTGTTCTGAACATGTGCCGAAATGGAACACGATATCGATTTCGGGATATCACATCAGGGAGGCCGGTGCCACAGCTACGCAAGAACTCGCATTTACATTGAAGAATGGTTTCACTTATGTCGAACATGGAATTAGAGCTGGACTTTCAGTCGACAAATTTGCGCCGCGTCTTTCATTTTTTTTCAATTCACATCTAGATTTCTTCGAAGAGATTGCAAAGTATCGAGCTGCACGCAGAATCTGGGCACGCGTGATGCGCGAAAAGTACAATGCCGAAGACCCGCGCTCATATGTGATGAGATTCCATACACAGACCGCTGGTTGCACACTGACAGCGCAGCAACCCGAGAACAATATCATGCGCACTGCCTATCAAGCGCTTTCGGCGGTTCTGGGCGGTACACAATCATTGCACACGAATTCGATGGACGAAACCTATGCTTTGCCAACTGAGCAAGCGGTGAAGCTAGCTTTGCGCACTCAACAGCTGTTGGCGTGTGAGACTGGGGTGGCGAATACCATCGACCCCTTAGGTGGTTCATACTACGTTGAAGCATTGACCAATGAATTAGAGAAAGGAGCTCACAAATACTTCGAGAGAATTGATAAATTGGGCGGTGTCATACCGGCCATCGAGAAGGGATTTTTCCAAAAGGAGATCTCGCGAAGCGCATATCAATACCAGAAGGCTTTGGAAAAGCACGAGAAGTTTCACGTAGGCGTGAATATCTTTGAGGACGATCAGAAACCTAAGATTGAAATCCTGAGTATTTCCCGGGAAGTTGAGAGAAAGCAGATACAAGGTCTGAAGAGGATTAAGAAAGAACGTAACAACCGAAGAGTCAAGGAATCACTTAAGCTATTGCGCAAGGCAGCGGTAGATGGTGAAAACCTCATGCCGAGAATCATTGATTGCGTGCGCGAGTATACAACAATTGGCGAAATGTGTAATACCCTGAAGGAAGAATTCGGCATCTATCATGAACCAATCATATTCTGAGAAAATTCGAAATTGGATTTGTTGGGAGGCTTTATGTATAAGAAAATCCGGGTTTTAGTCGGTAAACCTGGCCTTGATGGACACGATCGAGGAGCAAAGGTTGTTGCGGCTGCACTGCGCGATGCAGGGATGGAAGTCGTGTACACCGGATTGCATCAGACATGCGAAAGTGTCGTTGAAGCCGCTATTCAGGAGGATGTTGATGTCATAGGTCTTTCGATTCTATCTGGCGCACATATGACGATTTTCCCCAAAGTACTTAAATTGCTGAAGGCGAAGAAAGCATCGGGCGTGTTAGTGATTGGTGGCGGGATCATTCCTGCCGAAGACATGAAGAAACTCCAGAAAGCTGGTGTGCGTAAGCTATTCGGTCCAGGGACCCCAACTTCCGAGATCGTGGGTTGGATAGAATTGAATGTCCATAAGCCAAAGAAAAAGGGCACAAAGAAAAGAGGAAGACCGAAGAAGGCCAGCAAGAAGCGCAGGAAATAAAACCATTCTGGTTCGCAATTAGAATGAAGCTTGGCGAAATTGAATTGTATCCGGTGTCTGACGGACATTTCTGGCTCGATGGCGGGTCGATGTTTGGAGTTGTGCCTAAAGTCCTTTGGAATAAACTCACACCGGCTGATCAGAAAAACAGGATTAGACTCGCGCTGACTTGCTTATTCATCAAGACTAAGGAGAAGAACGTGCTTGTAGACACGGGGATCGGCGAGAAATTTGACTCGAAGCTCAAGGAAGTATACAGGATGGAGAGAGCCGAAGACCTCTTGTCTTCGTTGGCGCATTTGGGTGTACAACCACAGGACATCGATATCGTAATCAATACCCATCTTCATTTTGACCACTGCGGAGGCAACACACTTGAGGAGAACGGAAAATATGTACCCGTTTTTCCTGAGGCGAAATACGTAATTCAGGAAAAGGAATGGTATGCTGCGTTGAATACGGACGAGAAAACAAAATCGAGCTACCGCAGGAGTGATTTTATACCTCTCGAAGAGACGGGACAGCTGGCTCTGGTCGATGGTGAATATGAAATTGCCCCAGGTGTAAGGGTATTAGCAACTGATGGCCATACGCTCGGTCATCAGTCGGTCCTCATCATGAGTAATGCGCAACATGCACTATATTTGGGTGACCTCATACCTACTACATATCATCTCAAGATACCATATATGACAGGCTATGACCAGTATCCGGTTGACCTCATCAAACGCAAGAAAGAAATCATCAAGAGGGCTGTGGAGAACCACTGGTTACTCGTCTTCGAACATGATCCTAATATTACGTTTGCGTACTTGACTGAAAAGGACGGAAAACGGACCTTGAAACCAATTGAAACCAAAGACATCTGAAGTAATGTTTGGAATTTTGATATTGGAATTTGTGGTTTTATACTATGTGGGGGTGAGATGAAAATAGACGATAGGTTGAAGCATCTCGAGGAACTTGAAAAAAAGGCGTTGCTCGGCGGCGGTGAAAAAAGAATTAAGGTCCAACACGATAAGGGCAAACTGACCGCCCGTGAACGAATAAGTTTGTTGCTCGACAAAGGTACCTTCAGGGAAACCGATAAATTTGTGACCCATCGTTGTACAGATTTCGTTTTTTATAATAATATGATTTGGGGTGTTGGTGTGGTACCTGGTTTTGGTAAAATAAACGACCGCACGATTTGTGTGTTTTCTGAAGATTTTACTGTATTTGGTGGTTCGCTTTCGTTGGCGTATGCAGAAAAGATTGTGAAGCTACAGGATCTATCGATGAAGATGGGGTGTCCGGTTATTGGTCTCAAGGATTCAGGCGGGGCGCGGATTCAAGAAGGCGTAGATAGTCTCGCCGGCTACACCAACGTGTTTTTGAGAAATGTTCTTTCCTCAGGTGTAGTGCCGCAAATTTCAGCGATAATGGGACCGTGTGCAGGTGGGGCAGTCTATTCTCCGGCAATGACCGATTTTATTATAATGGTTGCTGGTTCGTACATGTTTTTGACCGGGCCCGATGTTGTCAAGGCGGCGACGCATGAAGATGTCACATACGAGGAACTCGGCGGGGCGATGGTCCACAACGAAAAATCTGGTGTGGCACACTTCGCAGTTGATTCAGAGTTGGAATGCATCGATTTGATCAAGAAACTTTTGACTTTCATACCCCAGAATAACCTGGAAGATCCGCCCGTCATTGAGGCGACCGATGACGTTAATCGTATGGACAAAGAGTTGGATAAGATCATTCCGGATAGCCCCAACAAACCATACGACATGCTCGAAGTGATAAAGAGAACAGTGGACAATGGAGACTTTTTTGAGGTGCACAAACATTACGCGCCCAACCTGATTGTTGGCTTTGCGCGGTTCAATGGTAAACCAGTTGGGGTGGTTGCCAACCAACCCGCCGTACTTGCCGGCGTCCTGGGTAGAAATTCGGGCATGAAAGGTTCCCGTTTCGTCCGCTTCTGTGATTGCTTTAATATTCCAATCGTTACTTTCGTTGATGTTCCCGGATTTTTGCCGGGCACTGCGCAGGAATGGGGTGGAGTGATAAAGAATGGGGCAAAACTCCTTTACGCCTTTTGTGAGGCAACTGTTCCGAGGGTGACGATAATAACACGTAAAGCATACGGCGGCGCGTATTGCGTTATGAGCTCGAAACACACACGTGCCGATATAAATTTCGCATGGCCGAGTGCCGAGATTGCTGTTATGGGTCCTAGTGGTGCGGTGAGGATTCTGTACAGGAAACAATTGAAAGAGGCAAAGGACCCGAAAGCTCTCGAAAAGAAGCTCATCGATGAGTACACAGACAAGTTTGCCAATCCGTTTGTGACGGCGAGTAAAGGATACATTGATGCCGTTATTAAGCCTTCGGAAACACGACCTCGAATCATCGAGGCTCTTGATACGATCGAAAACAAGCGCGACACAAATCCTCCGAAAAAACATGGGAATATACCACTTTGACCAGGAAACGCAGGATCACTACGTTCGCCCCGCGCTTTCTAACGAAAATGCCCCGTATTTCCCTCAGAAAATGCGGGACACTGAATTTTGCAGTCAAAAACAAGTTTCGAGCAAAATTCGTGCGGGATACTCAATTTTGTTACCATATCCTAGATATGTACAAAATTGGCACAGTATCGTTACACTTGCAGTATCATTTCATTCGCAGGAGAAGCCGATGCGAGCCGAAGGCGATACTGCGAGGACGGTCGTTCCGATACTGCTGATGATGCAGACTGATGGATACTGATGCACACAGATGGCTATCAGTTTGCATCTGCTGTTAATCTGTTTGAATCTATTTTTTGCAGAGCAAAAAAATGTTTAGAAAAATATTAGTTGCCAACCGTGGTGAGATAGCAGTGCGGGTGCTCAGGGCATGTCGCGAGATGAATATTAATTCAGCGACAGTCTACTCTGATGCTGATCGTGATGCCCTGCACACTCGGTATGCCGGCGAGGTCTATTACCTGGGACCAGCGCCTGCGACTGAAAGTTATTTGAAGATAGAGAAGATTATTGAAATAGCCAAGCAATCGCAAGCCGAGGCGATCCATCCAGGATACGGGTTTTTGGCTGAAAATACCGAATTTGCCCGGGCCTGCGAGGAAAACGGCATTGTCTTTGTTGGCCCCAATTCTCGGGCAATAGAGTTGCTTGGTGATAAGATTGCTTCGAAAGAGACCATGAGCCAGGCAGGTATCCCTGTGATACCGGGTAGTGAGGGTGCAGTCGAAGAAGAAGATATGGCATACAGGGTCGTTGAAGAAATAGGTTTTCCAGTACTGATTAAGGCGGCCGGTGGCGGTGGTGGAAAGGGCATGCGTGTCGTGCGAGATAGAAAGAACCTGGCGGGTTCTATGAAACAAGCAATGAATGAAGCACGCTCTGCTTTTGGTAATCCTACCATATTTATAGAGAAATTCTTGGAATCACCGCGGCATATCGAGTTTCAAATTCTCGCGGACAATCATGGTAATGTTGTTCATCTGGGTGAGCGCGAGTGCTCAGTCCAACGGCGTCACCAGAAGTTGATTGAGGAATCTCCTTCGGTAATAATGACACCGGAGCTCCGTAACCACATGGGTGAGGCGGCTGTTAAAGCAGTAACGGTCTCGAAATACAACAATGCCGGTACAGTAGAATTCATGGTAGATAAGGATAAGAATTATTATTTCCTTGAGATGAACACGAGGCTGCAAGTTGAGCATCCGGTTACCGAATTGATCACCGGAATTGATATCGTCAAGGAACAGCTCAGAATAGCCTCAGGCGAAGTGTTGAGCCTGAAGCAAAGTGATATCACCATGAATGGTGCGGCAATTGAATGTCGGATTTCTGCAGAGGATCCTGAGAAGAATTTTGCACCTTCTACGGGTAAGATCGCCGAGCTGGTCGAACCAGGAGGCATAGGCGTCAGAGTTGATAGTGGTATCCATAAAGGATTTGAGGTTCCAATCTATTATGATCCACTCATCGCGAAACTGCTCGTGTGGGCGCCAACGAGGAAGGGCGCAATTGTGCGTATGACAAGAGCCCTCGCTGAATATAATATTCGAGGTATAAAAACCTCAATACCATTTCATCTGTTGGTTATGGAACATCCGAAATTCGTGGAGGGTGATTACGATACTACATTCATCGACAAAGTCCTGGGAAAGATCGAATACAAAAAGAGTAACTATGAGGTTGCTGCAATCTCATCAGTCGTCAGCAAGATTCTGAGTAGTGAGCGTGCAAGGACTCCAGCAATGAAAAAGGGGGCATCAGTGAGCCCCTGGAAATTGACTGGCCGCCAGGCAATGATGAGGAAGCGGTGAGCTATGGCTTATGTGGTTAAGGTAGATAATAAGGAATTCAAGGTTGATATTGAAAGAAGTGGTAATAGCTTCATCGTTTTCCTCGATGGTGAAAAGACAAATGTTGAAGTTACTCATGAAGAAGGCTCACAGCTAATGCTGATAATCGGAAACCGATCGTACGCAATTGCTATGGAAGCAGATGATCAAATAGTGGTTAATGGAGAAACATATTCAGTTGAAGTGGTGGACGAAGAAATTCAGCGGTTCCTGAAAGCCAGTCCAGATAAGTTACAAAAGAAGGAGTTGGCGATTAAGGGAGTTATGCCGGGACTTGTGATTGAAGTGAATGTTGAAGAAGGCGATACCGTGAAGAAAGAAGATGGACTTCTCATCGTGGAAGCGATGAAGATGCAGAATGAGATGAAGGCACCCCGTGACGGAGTAGTCAAGAAGGTTCTTATTAAGAAAGGACAGACCGTCAACAGTGGAGACACACTTGTCATCATTACTTAAAACGTCTATGCGATACCCTCAGGGAATGCGGAATCGCTCTACTCGCGGGAAGCACTATACTAAAATCCTAAGCACGAAATCCGAAATTCTAAACAATCTCGAATGACCAAAATACAAAATTCAAAACACAGTTTAGAGTTTTGGAAATTATGATTTTGGATTTGTTTCGTATTTCGATATTCGTATTTCGAATTTGAAAAGTGTGATGTTCTTTTCCCCTAAAGATCTGAAGCATTTCGATTATAGCCGCGATTTGGGTGATCCGGGTGAATATCCCTTCACTCGAGGAATCTACCCGACGATGTATACCGGTAGGCTGTGGACGATGCGCCAGTATGCCGGATTCGGTACTGCTGAAGAATCGAA
>DAOVAN010000019.1 GCA_030671005.1 Caldifarciminota bacterium | reverse complement strand
TGATTGCAACCGATTCCTCGAATTGATGTCGTTCCTCGATTGTGAGTTGAAGTTCGATTATCTTTTCCACTCCTTTAGCGCCGATTATTGCTGGTACACCGAGACTCAGCTCTTTTACGTCATATTCGCCTTGTAAACATGCGGATACACATAGCACTCGTTTCGAATCTTTGATTATGGCTTCGGCAATTTCGGCGAGTGCCGCGGCAGGTGCATAATGGGCTGTGGCCGTCTTAAGGTATGATAGAATTTCACTACCCGCAGCTCTGGTGCGCTTGAGCAAGTTGTCGATCTTTTCTTGAGGTAATAATTGTGTAATTGGTATGCCTTCGACACTAGCATATCTGGGAATTATCACCATGTAGTCGTGATGTCCACCGATAACGACCGCAGTCGTGTTAGCGGTGGAGACCTGTAGTTCTTTTGAAATGAACTCACGCAGTCTTGTTGTATCCAAGACCCCAGTCATGCCGATTACTTTTTTTGGATCGAAATTACCTTTTTTCCATATGTAATACGTAAGGGCATCAACTGGTTCGGTAATGTTTATTAGTATTGCCTCCGGTGCATGCTGTTTGATTTGAGGGATGATAGGATCGATCACTTTCGCGTTTGCTTCTAGCAGATCGAGTCGAGACATCTGAGGTTTTCTCACATGCCCGGCAGTGATAACAACGACCTCAGAACCGGCGATATCTTCGATGTTGTTAGACCCGTTTATTTTGGCATCGTAATATCTGACCGGTGCTGCTTCCATTAGGTCCAGTGCTTTTCCTTTTGCTCGACCTTCTACCACATCGACGAGCATGATGTCAGCGAAGTTCTTCTCTCCAATATAAAAGGCGGCATTTGCTCCGACATTCCCTGCCCCGATTATGCTGACCTTCTTCATAGGCTATTCCTCCTCTTTCTGAATATATCTCTTTTGATGATGTTTAACCAAACACCAGCCATTTTATTGCGAACTCTTCATGTTAATGAATTCCGTGGCTTGTTCAGTAGATATTTCCATCGTTTTGCGATTATTATAACTATTTCTGCCAGGCTGTCAACAAGGCTTGGTATTTCGAACAATGGGTACGGTCAGAGTGCCGTTCATCAGTACTAGTATCTTGACATGGCGACCTTTTCTTATGATTGCTTCCTCGATTGCTTCTTGAAGTGAATGGTAAGTCGTGATGCCGGCATTCTGTAGGATTCGGTCTTCGATTTCTGTAATCGCCCAAACTTGAGCCTGTTTGGTGAGGGCCAGGAGATTCACCGCGTTGTGGTCGCCCAACCGGTAATTCGACTTTGAATTCTGGACTGCCTGGTCCATACTGCTTCGATCCTTGAACAGGCGCGCGAAGCTGTCTGGCCCAAGGCCTTCAGGACAAGGAGAGACTACGATGAGTATACCGCCCTGATTCATAGCCAGTCTGCCATGTTCAACTGCCTTAAGCGTTTGATATAGATTGACATCGAAGGGATGTTGTGAGACCGTGACAACAACTTCTGCCCTCATCGGTATCTGGGCGGAGAAAAATCCTTTAGCATACCCCGTAGCCATTTCAAATGTTCTATCTATAGGTCCGGTAAAGGCCTTGCAGATGTTGCGATTATTGTCGAGTACCATCTGGAGCGAGAATATCCTTTCTGGACCAAGAGCTCTCACACAATCGAGCATTTCCTCATGGATCGGGTTTTCGGTAATATTCAACGCTTGTGCCTTGGCGTGTAAAGCGAATTTGTGATTCTTTTCTATGGTGCTATAACCCGCAACACCCGGCAACAGGGACTTTCTGCCTCCGGTGAAACCTGCAAAATAATGTGGTTCGACCGAGCCTATGACGACGATTCTGTCAGCCGACGTGACATTCTTGTTGAGCCATAATTCGTTTCCGTATCTTGTCTTGCCCACGCTATTGAGCATCGTGTCATCTCTTGTATCATGGATCAGTATTCTGTCTCTATACGGTTGATAGTGTCTGCCAAATATTGTATTCAACTCTCTTTCGCACGGCGCGCGGTGTGCGCCGGTGGCAATTAGAAATCGAGTATGCTTCTTTATGTCATCGTTCATCATATCCAGAACCACGGATGTCTTTGTGGGCCTTGTGGCGTCGTTGACGATGAAGAGTACACGCTCGGTTGTTCTTAAGAATTCTCTGAGCGATCTATCACCGAGCGGCTGGTTTATGGCTTCGGCCAGGATTTTCCTGCTGTTTCTTTGACCAATTCTTCTAGGGTGAATAACGTCGAGAATATTCTCTTCGGCGATTTCTATCTGGAGTTCCTCTTTTCCGTAGGGGATAGCAAACTTCATGTTCTTTGCATTCTACGGATGACATCTCTTGCATCGAATGTCCGGTATGTTTCTCGTGTTCTGTAGAAGGCTATCATATGGAATTGTAATATGATAGCCTTGTCCGGTTCGAAGTCAACATTAGATTTTCCATGGTCGGCTTGACAAAAGTACGAAAATACCTATAATAACCTCAATGTTGTGGCTATTCATTATTTTGCTCAGTTACAATCCACAGACTGTGGTCGTACCACCATTCAAGCATACGTTTGGCTTCTATCGGGCGTCAAAATACTATCTGCAGCTCTTCTTGGGTCCTGACTATGATTATGATGATCCTCAAGGCATAGCTGCGGTGAAGCTACATGAATTGGACGATCCGAAGACCAGAAAGGACGATGATGAACTTGCGGTATTTGCCGTGAATTCGGGAGCCGGTCAAATTGTCTATAATATAGGACTGACATCTATAAAGGTCTATGGGGATGAGAATATGTTCTCCGAACCCAAGGGCATCGCGGCGAATGCTGACGGATCGATTGCGGTTGCTGATTTTGGTAATCGTAGAATCGTCAAGCTGAAGTATCATAAGGATGGGATCCGGGAAGTAGGCGAGATCCCAATCCCGGGGCGGCCATTCGATGTCTGTTTTGATTCTGACAATAATCTCTATGTGACTGACTTTGATAGTTCAAAGGTCTATGTGTTTTCTTCTACCGATTCATTGATGCTGTCCTTCGGGATAACGGGCCGGGCATATGGTGAGATATATCAGCCAATGGGCATCGAGGTGATTGACGCGCGTGATCCTTATAATTGTCATAAGGATGATTATATTGTCGTGACCGATAATTTCGGTATGCGTCTTTCGAAATTCTCGCGGCGCGGTAGATTTCTTGGTTCTATTCAGAACTTCGAACTGGGACTCGTTGATGCATATTTTCTTTATGTTGCGGTGGACTACTACGGTAGTATCTACATAACCGATGAGGTGAACAATCAGATACATAAGTTCGACCGGAAATTGCACTACATTATCTCGGTGGGTAGAACCGGAACGAGTCAAGGTGAATTTCTATCACCACGAGGCATAGCAATATGGCGTAGGTATGGGCAGGTTTTCATATCTGAAAAGCAAGGTGGACAATATCTATGGCTTGCTGCTGATGGATTTGTCGTGGGTTGTTTTCCCCGGCAGTTTTCAAAGATCAGACCGGGGACGACGCTGGCTATCTACATCACAGATGAAGCTCGGGTTTATATAACGATCATGAATCAACAGGGAGAAAAGATACGTGATTTCATAGATGGCATAAGGAGATCACCCGGTGAATACCTGGTTGTGTGGGATGGGCTTGATAATGATAACAAGCTAGTGCCGCCGGGCGATTATGAGTTCAATATAAGGCTGCAAGGCCTAAAGGGACATGGTAGAAGAATTAGAAAAATAATAAAGGCGGGTGTTACATGCATCGCATCATAATTTTGTGTATTATCCCTGCTTTGGTGGTGGGGACGAAATATGCCGGAGAGTTCCAAGAGCTACAGGTGGGCGCACGGGCATGTGCCATGGGGGGGACCGGAGTTGCTCAATTCAGTGATCCCACGAGTCTCTATTTTAATCCGGCAGCGACTTTCTTCACGCAACGCAGTGTTCATCTGATGCACGCGGAGAATTTCGCCGGCATCGTGAAGAACGATTTTGGTGCGGTTGTGTTGCCACGTGGCAATATGACCGTGGGTTTTGGGCTTCAATATGTTCATACCAGTGGCATAATCCTGACGACACTACCGGATACGACGTCACCTCCGGGTAGTAATAACCCGCCAGTACCCTATGACACGGTCGGGACATCTGATGTGCTGATCTACATCAATGGCTCCAAAGGTAATGACCGGTTATCATTTGGAGCAAACATCAAAGTGTTTTATCGTAACTTGAGCGCCATAACTGGATTTGGGGGAGGCCTCGATTTGGGGATCGCCTACCGGATGGATTATCTGGTAGTTGGTCTGGCGGTCCGCGATTTCATACTTTCACCACTGCGTTGGAGTAGCGGTCGCACGGAGACGATATTACCAAAGATCGCGTTGGGCATAGCTCCGGTTTTACCACTCAAGTCGATAAACTCGACGATAACATTAGAGACCGATATTGTCAAGGTCGTGGATGTTTCTGGTTTTGACGTCAACCTCGGGTTGGAATATGGATACCGAGATCTCATATTTGGCAGAGCGGGCATCTATCAGGGGAATTACACCCTTGGCATCGGTTTACAGTACAAACGGTTCACTCTCGACTATGGCTTCATGGCGCATTCTGAGTTGAGTAGCACGAGTAAATTTTCCGCGGGGTTAAGATTCTAATAAGGGCCGAGGTATTTAGGAAACTTCTCAATCTCTGGGCAATTTTCATCCCAATCACCTACCATTTGTCGCCCGAACCCAGGGGCCGGCTGCTTCTCGCCATGGTTTGTCTGGCCATCGGGTTGGTCGATTTCCTCCGTCTTCATGTTAACGGGATCAAAGAAGCGTTTATACTGTTCTTTGGTTCATTCTTGCGGCGTCATGAAATACGGCGCTTGAGCGGGGCTTCCTATCTGCTGCTTGGATGTTTGATTACCTCGCTCTTGTACGGCAAACCAATTGTTGTCGCTTCATGCACGTATATCATTGTCGGCGATACATTTGCCGCTATTTTTGGACAGAATATCAAGAGTCCCAAGATCTTTCAGAATAAGACAGTGATGGGCAGCATAGGTTTTCTTGGAGCTTCACTGTTGGCCGCCTTTTTGTTATACCGTTTTACTGGCATTCTGCCTCTTTCACACCTCGTTATAGGTGCGCTTGCTGCTTCTGTTTTCGAAGCTTTGCCATTGCCTCTAGATGATAATTTTTCGGTGCCGATCATCACCGGATTTGTGATGAGTCTCGTGTAAAGAAAAAAGGCCCGAAACGGGCCTTTCTTCTTAATTCCCTGTGTGTAGTTACTAAATAGCTTGAGCCTCGGGTGCTTCTGTTTCGAGGTGGATTTTCTGATAATCCCTTAAACCGGTGCCCGCTGGTATTATCCGTCCCACAATGACATTCTCCTTCAGGCCTTCCAAACGGTCGATCTTGCCCTCAACTGCCGCATCGGCCAAGACCTTGGTCGTCTCCTGGAAACTCGATGCCGAGAAAAACGATTCAGTGGAGAGAGACGCTCTGGTTATGCCGAGTAGTATTGGACGGTAGGTTGCTGGTTTCTTGCCTTCGACTAGAGCCTGTTGATTTACCTCGATCACGCGGCGCTTGTCGACTATTTCGCCGCCGACAAAAGGCGTATTACCGGGTTCTTCGATTTTTACTTTCTGAAGCATCTGGCGGACGATTACCTCAATATGCTTGTCGTCAATCTTCACGTCCTGTATTCGATATACCTCGAGGATTTCATTGACGAGGAAGCGTTGTGTTTCCATGGGACCTTTTATTCGCAAGATATCATGGGGGTCGATAGCGCCTTCGCAGAGAGGATCACCAGCGCGGACGAATTCACCTGAGTTGATCTTCAAGTACCTGGTCGTCGGAATCTTGTAGGACCTGACGTCACCAACATCCGGCGTCACGGTAATCTTCCAGGACCCTTTTTCTTCTTCGACATCACACACGCCATCGATTTCAGTTACCACTGCTGGATTCTTCACGATTTTTGCCTCGAACAGTTCCTCAACGCGCGGCAGACCTCCTGTGATGTCCTTACTCTTACCGATTTCCTTGGGGATTCTTGCAATGAGTGTTCCAGGTGTGATTTTGTCGCCGTCCTTCACCAAGAGATATGTGCCGGAGGGCATCGAGAAGCTCTTCAGTACTTTTGCCTTTGTCTGCAGAACATTGATTTTCGGGTGATGATGTCTTAGCCGGTCTTCGACGATGACGAATTGCTTACCGCCTGACCTCTCATCCACCCAGTTTTCCTGCATGGTGACGCCCGTGATGATGTCCTGGTATTTCACCGAACCGCCGACCGGGCTGATTATTGGTATTGAATATGGATCCCATTCAAAGAGAATGTCTCCTTCACTGACCGTGCTCTTGGCTTGTGGATAGATGACCGCACCGATTGGGATGTTGTAGCTGATCTTTCTCTTGCTGCCTTTGATGAGCATCCGGCCCTTGTCGTTCAGACTTATGGGCGGGCCGTCTTCGCGCTCCGCTGCGGAGAGATTTTCGAAAGTTACCTTACCGGCAAATTCGGCATTACGTGATGCGCTTTCCGCGATACGGAGCGCAACACCGCCGGTGTGGAATGTTCTCAGTGTTAGCTGTGTTCCTGGTTCACCTATGCACTGGGCTGCCATAACCCCGACCGCTTCACCGATTTCCACCATCCGGCCGGTGGCAAGATTTCGTCCGTAACATTTCGCACAGAGGCCAACTGGAGCTTCGCAGGTTAGGATCGATCTCACCTTTACTCTTTCGATACCCCTCTTCTCGATCTTTATAGACGCTTCGTTGGAGATTTGTTCGCCACCATTGATGATGGTTTCATCTGACAACGGATCGATGACATCGACGAGGGCGACCCGGCCTACTATCCGTTCGCTCAAAGGCTCGACAATCTTTTCTCCTTCTTTTAACGCGCTTATTTCCTGTCCCATAATGGTGCCGCAATCGTCCATTGTTATCGTCACATTTTGGGCAACATCGACGAGTCGGCGTGTCAGATAACCTGCATCCGCCGTCTTCAAAGCAGTGTCGGCAAGCCCTTTCCGCGCACCGTGTGTGGAGATGAAATATTCGAGTACCGAGAGGCCATCCTTACAGGATGATTTTATTGGAGTCTCAATGATTTGTATGGACGTTACCTTGCGCTGAGGTTTTGACATGAGACCCCTCAGCCCACAGATTTGACAAGCCTGGTTGCGTGAACCGCGTGCGCCAGAATCGACCATCATGAAGAGCGGGTTAAAGCCTGCGCGGTCTTTCTCGAGTTCGTCGATGAGTCCCTCTTCGATATCCATGGAAACGCGGGTCCATGTGTCGATTACTTTGTTATAGCGTTCGGTTTCCGATATGAGTCCGCTCTGATGTGCCTTGTTAATGTCCATCACCTCTTTGGCGCCTTTAGACCAGATTTTTTCTTTCGTCTTTAGGCTAAGCATATCGTCGATGCCAATTGTCAGGCCAGATCTGGTTGCCAATTCGAAGCCAAATCTCTTGAGATTATCGAGCAGGGCAATGGTTTTATCGGTGCCGAATGTATCAAGACACTCGTCGACAATGCCCGAAAGTATTTTCTTGTTAACCCCAACATTCTTGAAGCGCATCTCGGGTGGCAACAGTTCGTTGAATATCACTCTTCCAGGTGTTGTCTCGATGATTTTATCATTGAAGATGTATTTTATTGTTTGTTGAAATGATATCATTTTATGACCTATTGCGGTAGTGATTTCATCTACCGAGGAGAACCCCTTCAGTTTCTTCTGCGATTCCTTTTTCAGTTTTGTCAGATAATGTAGGCCGATTACCATATCTTGGGTGGGCGCCATTAGCGCTCGGCCATTGCCCGGTGAGCGAATATTGTGTATTGAAAGCATCAGCATGTACGATTCCATTATTGCCTCAGGAGAAAGCGGCACATGCACACTCATCGTGTCTCCGTCGAAGTCGGCATTATAAGGATGGCAGACCAGGGGATGTATTGCGATTGCTCGTCCTTCCCGTAGTACTGGCAAGAATGCCTGTATTGATACGCGGTGTAGGGTGGGGGCCCGGTTCAGCAGTACTGGGTGATTCTTGATGATATCATCAAGTATTTCATATACCTCGGTTGAACGTGCCCGGACTAATCTGCGCGCACTTCGCTCTGAGTCCACGACGCCCCGCTCCTCTAGTTTGCGGACGATCATCGGTTTGAACAATTCGAGGGCCATTTCTTTCGGTATGCCGCATTGGTACAGCTTCAGCGTCGGGTCAACGACGATGACGGATCTTCCCGAATAATCTACTCTCTTGCCCAATAGATTTCTGCGAAACCTTCCCTGTTTTCCTTTCAAGGCGTCGGCAAGCGACTTCAGTGGTCTATTGCCGCGTCCCTTTATCGGCCGGCTACGTCTTGAGTTATCGAGCAGCGCATCGACCGAATCCTGTAGCATTCTTTTCTCGTTGCGGATTATGACCTCGGGCGTTTTGATACCAGAGGTGATCGATTTAACCCGGTTATTGCGGGTTATTACTCTCTTGTATAGATCATTCAGATCCGAAGTTGCATACCGTCCACCTTCGAGTGCCACGAGTGGTCTGAGGTCAGGTGGTATGACCGGGATTCTCGTCAAGACCATCCACTCTGGTCGATTACCCGATAGACGGAATGCTTCCACAAGCTTCAGTTTTTTCAGTAGTTGAACGCGTCGTGCTTGAAGGGTTTCTTTTTCCAGTCTGATACGCAAGTCGGATGAGAAATTCTCCAGGTCTATTTCTTTTAGCAAATCGTAGATCGGCTGGCCTCCCATATCTGCCTTGAAGCCTTCAAACTTCTTGATTGCTTCTTGGTATTCCTCTTCGATCAATACCTCTGCTTTTCTATAGGGCGAGTCGCCAGATTCGAGCACGATATAGGCTTCGTAGTTTAGTATTGCCTCTAGTTGATTCACTGAGATATCCAAGAGGAGGCCGATCTTGCTTGGTGATATTTTATAGTAGAATAGGTGGGCAACCGGCACTGCTAGGTCAACATGGCCCATTCTGTCTCGGCGCACCGATGAGGTCGCGACCTCGACTCCGCAGCGTTCACAAACGGTCCCCCTGTATTTCGCTTTTTTGTACTTACCACAGGAGCACTCAAAATCCTTTACCGGGCCGAAAATCCGCTCACAAAAGAGACCATCCTTTTCAGGTCTCTGCGTACGGTAGTTGATGGTATCGGCACGTGTCACCTCGCCGCGTGACCAGGACACGATTGTTTCTGGTGAGGCTAAGGAAAGTCTGATTGTATCGTAATCAAGGAGATCAAAACCAGCGTAGGTCTTAGTTCTCATCAGGTTCCTCCTTCTTTTCAAGGGTTATGTTGAAACACAAGCCTTGAAGTTCTTTCAAGAGCACGTTGAATGAAGCCGGGGCTCTTGGTTTTGGTGGATTCTTGCCCCTTATGAGTGCTTCATACATTGCGGCCCTTCCCTCAACATCATCAGATTTGACCGTCAGCATTTCCTGGAGGGTATAGGCTGCGCCATAAGCTTCCAGTGCCCAGACTTCCATTTCGCCCAGACGCTGTCCGCCGAATTGTGCCTTGCCACCAAGGGGTTGTTGAGTTATCAATGAGTACGGTCCAGTCGATCGAGCATGGATCTTCTCATCGACCATATGTATCAGCTTCATCACGTACATATACCCGACCGTGATCCGGGATTCGAAGGTGAGGCCAGTTCGGCCGTCTCTCATTTCGATCTGGCCATCCTGGGGTAGGTCTGCTTCGGCGAGCTTTTCCTTCAGTTCCTCAATTGTTGCACCATTGAATATTGGGGATATGGCATAGAATTTTAATTTATCTGCGGCCCAACCCAAATGGGTTTCGAGAACCTGCCCGACGTTCATACGGGATGGCACACCGAGTGGATTGAGAACAATGTCCACAGGTGTTCCGTCCGGAAGATAGGGCATGTCTTCCTCAGGCATAATTTTTGCGACGACGCCTTTGTTCCCGTGGCGTCCTGCCATCTTATCGCCGACCGCGATTCTTCTTTTCTGTGCTATGAATACCTTGATGATTTTCAATACGCCGTGGGGTAATTCATCGCCCTTTAGTAATTTGTCTTCTTCATTCTTCTTGTCGGCGACAATCTGAAGTATTTTCTCTTCCCCTTCGCTGACTATTCTAACGGCTTCCTCGTTGGTCTTGACACTATGGATGAATTTATCGTCGGCGGCTATTTTTATCGCGGTGAGGTTATCGAAGAATGCGTCCTCATATGTTCTCCCTTTCAGGAGTATGATCTTTCCGTTTTCATTGCGTATCGAAGAAGATGCTACTCTTCCGGATAAAAGGCTTCTGAGCAGGTTATTTCTAATATCGAAGAGTTCCTTCTGAAGTGCCGAGAATTCTTCCTGTATCTTCGTTCTGCGTTCCTCCTCAACATTTTTCGCGAGAGGGTCGGTTGTCTTACGCGTCAGGATCTTGCGGTCGATCACTACGCCCTCAACGCCCGGTTCAATCCTGAGTGATGTGTCTCGTACATTCGTCGCCTTTTCCGCAAACACGGCGCGCATCAATCTTTCCTCTGGTGTTAGTTCGGTCTCGCCTTTCGGGGTTATCTTGCCGACGATGATGTCATCGGGGCCAACCTCGGCACCGACTCGCAGAATCCCAAATTCATCTAAGTCCTTTAGGAGGAAGTCTGAAAGTCCAGGGATATCTCTGGTTACTTCCTCGGGACCGAGTTTTGTTTCTCTCACTTCACAATCGCATTCAATGATATGAAGCGATGTGAAGGTATCGTCTTTCAGTAATCGCTCGCTGATCACGATGGCATCCTCAAAATTGTAACCAAGGAAAGGCATGAACGCGACCAAAACATTCTTGCCGAGCGCGAGTACACCATCTTTTGTGGCATAACCGTCGGCCAGTATGTCACCCTTTTTGACCTTCTGTCCGACAGAAATCAAAGGTTTTTGGTGAATGCATGTGTTTTGATTCGAGCGCACAAATTTAGGGAGCAGATATCGCTTCTTGGCTTTTCTGTTGGTTTCGATGACGATCTTCCTGGCATCGACGTATTCGACTCGCCCGTCTTCTTCTGCGAGAAGTAGGTTTCCAGAATTCATCGCGATGCGCTCTTCCATTCCTGTACCCACATGAGGAATATCGGGATCCACAAGGGGTACTGATTGTCGCTGCATGTTAGAACCCATCAGGGCACGATCTGCATCATCATGCTCTAAGAAAGGAATGAGTGACGTCGTGGGGCTGAAGACCTGTTCCGGAGATACGTCCATGAGATGTACATTCTTGGGTGTGATTAACGGGAATTCATCTTTACGGCGACACAATACTTGTTCGGTAAGGATCCTTCCCTTATTATCCACGGGTGTGTTTGCCTGGGCTATTGTATACTTGTCTTCCTCGTCAGCCCTTAGGTACATGACTTCGTCGGTTACCCGTCCATTCTTGACCACCCAGTAGGGGGCGAGAATGAATCCGTATTTATCGATTTTCGCAAAACTGGCGAGACTCGAGATCAATCCAATGTTGGGTCCCTCCGGTGTTTCGATGGGGCATATCCTTGAATAGTGTGAATAGTGCACATCGCGTACTTCAAATCCGGCAGTTTGTCGTGTCAATCCGCCCAGACCGAGCGATGAAATGCGTCTCTTATGTGTCATTTCAGAAAGTGGATTCGTTTGTTCCATGAATTGAGAAAGCTGCGAAGTCGTGAAGAATTTATTGATGATGTTTGAAACCAGCCGAGGATTGATCAAATCCTGAGGGGATAAGCCCGATTCATCCATGAGTGAGGCGCGTTCCTTGATGTTCTGCATGAGTTGCTTAATCGCTAATCTGAATTGTTCGCCGAGCAGTTCGCCAACCCGCCGCACGCGGCGATTCCCCAAATGGTCAATGTCATCGGCTTCAAACTCACCGGCGGCGAGAAGGTACAATCGGCGAAAGATTTCCAGTAGATCATCAATCGTGAAGTCTGCTCTCTTTGCACGTTCGGTAATACCCAAGCGCATATTCAACTTAAAGCGTCCCACTTCGCCTAGATCAAAGTGGCCCAGGTCAAAGAGAACATTGGTGATGTATGATATGGCAATATCGAGTGTGGGCGGTGCCATGGAGCGTAGCAAGGTATAGATTTTCTTGGCTGCCTCTTCCTTGGAATGGGTTCGATCCTTTTTTAGAGTATTGGTCAGGATAGTAACACCAGCGTGATTCGAATCGATGATCGTGACTTTCTTAATTTCTTTGTGCTCTAGGAATTCAATATTGGGGGCGTCGAGTAGTTCCCCAGCCGGGAGGATCATATTTTCGCCATCGGTGATGTCTTTCGCACTGAAGTGATTCTCTGCTTTTTTCAATTCGACTGTTTTTGTCGGGAAGAATAATTTGATTATCTCTTCGTTTGTTTCGAATCCCAGACTCCGCAGAAACATGGTCGCCACGAGTTTCTTGCGTCGATCAAGGATCGTATAGAGTATGTTTGCGTGATCAACAAGAAATTCGACCCATTGACCGCGATAGGGTATGACCATCGCCGAGAAGCTGGTGCCATCCTCGCTGAAATATACACCCGGCGAACGGTGAATCTGGTTCACGACAACTCTTTCGACGCCGTTTATGATGAAGGTTCCCCGATCAGTCATTAATGGTAAGTCACAAAGATAGATCTCCTGTTCGGTAATGTCATGCAACTCACCATCTTCTTCCTTGCTGACTAATCTGAAGCTCACCTTCAAGGGTAGACCATACGTCGCACCCTTCTCGATTGCCTCATTTGCCGTGTATTTTGTAGAGCCAAAGCGGTGTGAATTGTACAGCAGCTGATAACGGTTATGAATGTCTGAGACAGGAAATTCCTGTGTGAATACGTGCTTAATTGTTTTGGTCATGAACTGCTCGTACGACTCATGCTGGACTTCTAGCAAGTGAGGCATTATGAAGCTTGTTTTCCTCTTGGAAAAGTCGATAATATTCCTCATAGTTTTATCTTCTCTTTTAATAAAGGTGAAAAAATATGCTTACTTCCACTTAGCTGAAGTTGAGTCAAGTTATTTCAAATCGATAGTAGCACCAACTTCCTCAAGTTTGCTCTTCATGTTCTGTGCTTCTTCCTTCGGAGCACCCTCTTTCACGGCTTTGGGAAGGTTATCGATCAAATCCTTGGCTTCTTTTAAACCAAGGCCGGTGAGTTCACGTAAGACCTTCAGGACTTGAATCTTCTTGTCACCACAAGAAGTCATATTGACCGTGAACTCTGATTTTTCTTCGGCTGCAGGCTTACCGGCATCGGCTGCAGGCTGTGCTGCTATTTGTATCGGAGCGGCTGCCGTAACCCCAAACTTGTCCTGCAATGCCTTAACCAACTCGGAGAGTTCGAGTACCGATAAATTGCCAATTTCCTCGACTAAGGTATCAACACCCTTTTTCGCTTTCGGCGTCATTTTACCTCCTTATTTTTATCTTTCATCGCTTCAAGGGTATACATCAAATCTCTAATGATTGATTCTAGAACACCAACAAAGTTTGCAATCATATTGATAGAACCTACGATGTGTCCGTATAGCACATCCCGGGGTGGTATCTTGGAGAATTCAATAATTTTGCTGCTATCGAAATATTCTCCTTCGACAAAGCCACCTTTTACCTTAAGCTTCTCGGTGTTATTCAGTATCTTGGCCAAGATCACGGGATCATCAAAGGCGATGGCTATCCCGGTTGGCCCTACAAACAATTGACGAATTGAGGGTTCATCAAAACCCATTTCTTTCAGGGCTAAGAATCCCAGAGTATTCTTCAACACAACATATGTTGCTTTATTCTTTCTGAGCTCGTGCCTTAGCACTTGCAGATTCTTCACCGTGAGACCAGTGAAGTCCGTGAAATAGAATGCCTTGCCTGGTTTTAAGCATTCCTTTACTTTTTCCACATACTCGAATTTCTTCTGAGAAGGCATCAGATACCTCCTTTCTTCACACGCTCGAGCAATGCTTTTTCGTCGATAGCCACTCCCGGTCCCATTGTCGATGAGATGGTGATGGATCTTATGAGATTCCCTTTCAGTGCCTGTGGCTTGGCCGCCGTGATATCTTCCAGGCATACCATGATGTTTTCGCGCAATTTCTCATTATCGAAACTTGCTCTACCCACTGGTATATGTACGCAGCCCGTCTTATCGGTTTTGAATCCGACTTTGCCTTTTTTCAAAGCCTTGACCTGTGTGGCAATTTCAAAAGTGACGGTGCCGGCTTTGGGTGAAGGCATTAGCCCCTTAGGACCGAGTATTCTACCCAGCTTGCTGACGTCAGACATGACATCAGGAGTCGCGATTACCACATCCACGTCACTCCAGCCACCTTTAATCTTCTCGACGTATTCGTCAAAACCAAAATGATCAGCTCCTGCATCCTTGGCTTCTTTTTCTTTATCACCCTTGGTGAGTACAAGAACGCGTTTGGTCTTTCCTGTTCCGTGCGGCAGGTTGGAAAATCCCCGTACGTATTGATCCGTCTTCTTCGGGTCGATGTTCAGCTTGATAGACAGATCGATCGACTCATCGTATTTTGCATTCGCTGTTTCTTTAACCTTCTGGATTGCTTCATCCAGTGGATGTTTTCGATTTTCGATCTTTTTTCTGATTTCAACATAACGTTTTGACCGCTTCATCAATCCTCCACCACAATGCCCATGCCACGTGCAGTTCCTTCGATGATTTTCATTGATTGCTCAATGGAATCTGTGTTCAAATCTTTCATTTTACGTTGGGCGATTTCCTTTATCTGTGCTCTGGTCACTTTACCCACTTTCTCTCGGTTCGGCACCGGAGATCCTTTAGCGATACCGGCGGCTTGTTTGAGCAGCACCGCAGCCGGCGGGCTCTTAAGAATATAGGAGAATGTTCGGTCCTTATAAATGGTGACTACTGCGGGCACCACCAAGCCAGATAGATTCTTCGTTTCGGCATTGAACGCTTTACAGAATTCCATGATGTTGACACCGTGCTGCCCAAGTGCTGGCCCGACTGGCGGAGCTGGTGTTGCGCCACCCGCGGGAATCTGTAATTTGACTGTTGCCGCGACTTTCTTTGCCATTTTTCTCCTTATAAACTCTTTAGTTGATGAAAACCAAATTCGATTGGAGTCGTTCGACCAAAGATCACGACTAGTACCTTGACCTTTTCGCGCTCCGGGTGAATTTCTTCAATGGTACCAATGAAATCTGTGAACGGCCCATCGGTGACGGAGACACGCTCTCCCTCGGCAAACGGTATCTTCGTAACAACCTTTGCCTTGGATTCTCTGACCTGTTTCAATAGCTCGTCCACCTCACCGTCGCCTAAGGGTATGGGTTTTGTCTTTGATCCAAGAAAATGAGTGACTCCGGAAATCGAATTCACGAGGCGCAAGGTTTCATCGTTGCCTTCCATTTCGATCACGATATAGCCCGGATAGAGACGTTTCTCTTCAACGACTTTCTTGCCTTTCTTGATCCTCACCTGATTTTCAACGGGAATGACAATATTGCCGAAAGAGTCTTCCATATTCTTTTCCTTTATCAGTTTCAATAAGATCTTCTTGACCTTATGCTCGTGACCGGTTAGAGTATGTACAACGTACCATTGCATGTTTCGTACCACCTATCTTAATATAAGACTTAACATTGTCGAAAAAACGGTATCTAGGGCAAAGATGATTAACGCGACGATCGTGGAGATGATGAGGACGACAATAGTAGAATTCGTTATATCATTGCGCGTCGGCCAAGTAACCTTGCGCATCTCAAGGTACACCTTTCTTATATATTCTATTATTCTATTTAACATTCGCTTTTTAACCTAGGCAGGCCTGGAGGGATTTGAACCCCCAACCACCCGGTTTGGAGCCGGGTGCTCTACCGTTAGAGCTACAGGCCTATTTCGCTTCCTTATGGATTGTATGCTTTTGACAAAATGGACAATACTTCTTGATCTCAAGACGCTGTTGTTTCTTCTTATTCTTAGTCGTAGTATAATTCCGATTCTTACAATCCTTGCAAGCGAGGTTGATGATTACTCTCATTATTCGAGTATTTTAGTGACGACGCCAGCGCCGACCGTGCGGCCGCCTTCGCGAATCGCGAAGCGTAAACCCTGCTCGATCGCCACCGGACTGAT
>DAOVAN010000140.1 GCA_030671005.1 Caldifarciminota bacterium | reverse complement strand
AGCATTACCATGAATTTTCGCTCATCGACCTGGATGCTCTTTTCTTTTGCGATTTCCTTGGTCAACTCTATTGGAAACCCATAAGTATCATATAATCGAAAGGCATCTTCGCCAGATATTGCCTTTCTTGACTTTAGCATCTCTTCTAGTTGAACGAGACCCTTTTCCAGAGTGGTTAGAAAGCGCTCTTCTTCAGACTTTACGACGAGGGTGATCTCTTCCCTCCGCTCGGTCAGGTCTGGATATGCGCCGTTATACATGTCAACAACCCTGGGCACCAACTTGTATAGGAACGCGTCTTCGATGCCCAGATTCTTGCACAAACGCACTGCGCGGCGGAGCAGTCTCCGTATTACATAACCACGTTCTTCATTTGAAGGAATGATACCGTCACCAATGGCAAAAACCAAGGCACGTGTGTGGTCGGCAAGAACATTGACCGCGATATCTGTGTCTCGATTTGAACCATACTCGATTTTCTTGTAATTTGCTATGTCTTCAATGATCGGGAGGAAAAGATCAGTGTGGAAGGGCGAGTCCTTTCCTTGCAGGACCGAGGCGAGTCTCTCGAAGCCCATTCCCGTATCAACACCGCGATTCTTGAGGGGCAGCCTCTCCCCGGAAACGGTTTGGTTGAACTGGGGAAAGACTAGATTCCATATCTCTGGAAAACGGTCGCAGTCACATCCTGGTGCGCAGGTCTTCTTGCCGCAGGAAAATTTCTTGCCCAGGTCATAGAAGATTTCTGAACAAGGTCCGCAGGCTCCTGAGTTGCCCGCCGGGCCCCAGAAATTGTCTTCTTCCCCCAACCTAAATATGATGTCTTTCTTTAGGCCAATTTTCTTGTGCCATATGTCATATGCTTCGTCATCATCTTCATACACGGAGACGGATAATTTGCTCTTGTCAATCGCCAGAATATTTGTGAGGTATTCCCATGCCCATACAATTGCTTCTTCCTTGAAATAGTCGCCAAACGAAAAATTGCCGAGCATCTCAAAAAACGTGAGGTGCCGCCGGGTTCTGCCGACGTTGTCCAGATCCGAGGTGCGCAGGCATTTTTGCACACTGGCGGCACGGCGGTAAGGAAGAGGCACTGCGCCGGTCCACAACGGCTTGAATTGAACCATACCCGCGCTTGTGAACAAAAGGCTCGGATCGTCCCTTGGTATCAGGGACATGGACGGCACGATCGTATGCCCCTTCTTCTCGAAGAATTTCAAGAAACTCTTGCGTAGCTCGTTACTTTTCATGCTCATTTAAGACATCATACACGACATTAGGGGTAAAGCCGCGCCTCAGGAGGCGCTGAATCATCTTTCGTTTGTCCTTTGGATCTTTGATGTCAAAACGCGCCAGCTTCTTCTGCATAAATTCTTCGACAAGAAATCTCTCGTCGCGCCTTTGGACAAGATCTTCTATGACCTCCCTTGAAATTCCTCTCTTTGCCAACTCGCGTCTGATGAATATGTTGCCCTTCGGCTTCAATTTGGTGTAGTCGGCAGTAAACGCCTCAGCAAAACTCGTGTCATCAAGGGTCTTGTCCTGTATGAACTCCTCGAGGATTTCGTTAACGAGGTTGTCTTCAAACCCGTGCTTCAAGAGTCTGGTCTTCAATTCTTGAACCGACCGGCGTCTGTACCGTAAGATGCGAAAAGCCCGTTCTCTGATTTTCTGTCGTTCCTGTGCGAGTAGGACATTTTGGATGAGGTCATCGTCTATTTCATCTTCCTCATTAAGATCGTACTTTAGGATAATTTCATTTGAAAGTCCGAAGGCAAATTTGCCGTTGATGTGGATTGTTGAGCGTGTTTTATTTCTCTTTTGTGGTTCGATCTTGCTTATCTTCACTATTTTTTGATTTGCCGAACATCGTTTCGCGTATCTTCTTTTCAACCACCTGTGCAATATCTTGGTTGGTCTTTAAGAATTCAATCGCCGCATCGCGGCCCTGACCAATACGTTCCTCTCCAAAGGAATACCACGTTCCAGCTTTCTGTAGGATATCTTGGGTGACACCTATGTCTACCAATTCGCCATATTTTGAAATACCCTGGCCATAGATAATGTCGAATTCTGCGATTCTGAAGGGAGGGGCAAGTTTGTTCTTGACTACTTTGACTTTGGTTCTGTTCCCGATGATTGCATCGCCCTTTTTGATTGCGGCGATCCGTCTTATATCGATGCGAACCGATGAATGGAATTTCAAAGCTAATCCCCCGGGTGTGGTTTCCGGCGAACCGAACATGACGCCGATTTTGTGTCGGATTTGGTTGACAAAAACAGCGCATGTGTTCGATTTACTGATAACTGCGGTGAGTTTTCTTAGTGCCTGTGACATCAGACGCGCGATGAGGCCGATCTGCATTTCACCCATTTCGCCGGCAATCTCGGCCTTGGGTACCAAGGCGGCCACGGAATCAATAACTACAATATCTACCCCACCAGAACGTGTTAGAATCTCAGCGATTTCTAAAGCCTGTTCAGCGGTGTCGGGTTGCGAGATGAGTAGCTCATCAAGGTTTATACCTAATGCCTGGCCATATGCTGGGTCGAACGCATGTTCTGCGTCAACGAAGATTGCATTACCGCCCATTCTTTGTGTCTGCGCGATGGCCTCCAGCGCAAGCGTGGTCTTGCCGCTTGCCTCGGGGCCGTAGATCTCGACTACTCTACCCCGGGGCAATCCGCCAATACCCAGAGCATGGTCTAATCCTAAAGAGCCGGTTGGTATGACATCAATCTCTACTGCGGCCGATTTATCACCCAGGCGCATGATTGAGCCTTTGCCAAACTGTTTTTCGATTTGACTGATTGCCAGTGATAATACTTTTTCTTTATCGTCTTTCCCCATATTCCTCCTTTGCTGCGCATGATTACAGTGATGAAAAGATAGATTACAGCGATGAATTGAATAATATCACCGTCATCTAGTCCTTTATCGCCGCAATCATTCTGTTTCATAATCATAATTAAAACTGAAGCCAAGTCAAGGGGAGAACAGATGGCTCTTTAGTGAAATGAAGGCGATACTAAGAACCAGTTGTGTTCAGTGTTGGCACTGTGAGTAAAACTTTTCCGGTTGTTTCCCTTTTTCCTAATAAGAAACCTTAAACTGACACAGGATTGCATCTGAATCGTCTCTCGTTTCATCTTCGGGCATCTTTCTCTCGTAATTTGCCTGGAATAAGAGGGTTGTGGATATTTTGTAATTGAAGCCTCCGATGGCTACACCAAGAGCATTGTCATCAACGGCAGTGTCCATATCAAAGTAATCATACCTGCCGAGAAGACTGAGTCTATTGGTGACGGACCATTCCACAAATGTACTATATCCCATGCCATCCAGTTGATCGTTTTTCGTAACGAGATATTCACCGAATACTGTTACGGGTCCGTACTGTATTCTTAGGAGGCCTACGTATCTATTCTGATCGACCTGCGTGATCACTGTGTCGCCCACAGGTGCTTTAGCCACCCAGAATGAACCTTTCAGCATGACACCCGGGATGGGTATGAGGGCTAAGTTTCCACAAATTGCCTTGTTGGTATTGTTCTCAGTCACGTGAGTGTAGAAGTTGCCATTGAATGCCTGAAGAGAGAATTCGCCATGACCACTTGGAAGAAGCCCATGGAAACCAATGCCGAGATCGGCACTGCTCATTATTTTTTCTCGTTCTTCTAGATTTTTCTCGACCAATGGATATGTCCAGATATCTACGACGCCAAAGTAAACCTTTTGTAATCCGATGATCAACTTGGCGTCTGGGATGTACTGACCGAGGCCGGGTAGCGTCCAATCTGCTTGTGCATACTTCAATCTGATGTTCCAGTCTGAAGCATTTGTAGCGTCTTTCTTGTTGGTGATGTCAATTGTGCCCGTGAATGAAACTGGTTTGGTTTTCGTCTTCCAGCTGATGTATCCACGGTTGATGGAGAAGTAATGTTCGTTCTCTTCAATATCTTCAGGTTGAGTCGGATTGTCATACGTATAGCGGAGCCAGAAATACCCGTATATAGGGACCTCTGCATGGGCAATAATGAGTAAACCCAGCATTGAAAGAATAATTAGGTACTTCATGAAATAACCTCCATGTGTAGTATTGTGAATTGGTTCCGGTTATTAATGTTGTAGTTGCTTTTTTCCGTAAACAATTCTTTCTTCAAATGGCGACGTGCGGATGATCGCGAGCTCTTTTTGTGCGTGGCTGGCTATTTCTTCAGCCCCTTTCTTCTT
>DAOVAN010000023.1 GCA_030671005.1 Caldifarciminota bacterium | reverse complement strand
CGCGTTTGTCAACGGCGATATGCGGTTGAGAAACTCGCGCATTTGGGGATCACGTTCATCACCGTATTCTGTGCGCCGAACACCCTGGCGGTACTTGCCCGTATTCTCCAGAAAGGTCACGAAATTGCTGATACCTAATTCGTCGATGCCACAGCGCAGCCGGTCACTGTAGTGCACCATCGATGCAAGCGTCATATAACCGCCATATGAACCACCCTTAATGGCCACGCGCCCGACATCGAGTTGTGGTTGTTCTTCGATCCAGTCGAGCAACGCTTCGATATCCTTAACCGCATCTTCTCTCTTGTATCCATCGTCGAGCATCATGAATTCCTTGCCGTATCCTGATGAGCCGCGTACATTCGGGGCAACGACCGCGATACCCATCTCATGCAAGTAGAATTGGGTCAGGTACGAAAAATAAGGCCTTCTTTGCACGGCCGGGCCACCGTGACAGTTGATTAAGACCGGAAAAGGCGGCTTGAAATTCTTTGGTTCGAAGTAAAAGGCCGGTATCAGCCTCGGTTGACCATCGATACTGTCGAACGCCTCATAATGGATTAACTTCGGTGCTACGAAGGCCGTGGTATCGAGTCCACCGACTTCACTGAATGTCCAGCGCAGTAAGGTTCTTGATTGGAGGTTTAAGCTGTAGATATCACGTGGTGCAAGTGGTGTGTTCATTGAGAAGGCGAGCTCGTCTCTATCTGTTTTGAACTCGATATTGGAAATAAGTGCATCAGGCAAGCTGACCCGGCTCAAGTCACGGCTCTTCATGTCCATCAGGTATAACCTACTGTATGCATTTTCGTTACTGGTGAATGCCAGAGTGTTGCCGGAAGGTGATATCTCAACTTCTCCGATGTCCCAGGGTATTTGTTTCGTGAGTATATTGAACTCTCTACTCTGCAGGTCGTAGTACAGGAGGTGTTTGAAATCACTGAATTTGTCGGCACCGATGTATATGCCTTTCATATCAGGAGACCAGCGCGCCGTTCCATAGGCAATCTTTGCCGACCCGGGATTTATCTGTGTTATGTCGCGACTCTTAAAGTCGAGAATGTAATAGCTAGATTCGTTCGAAGATACGTACTTTTTTACGAGTAATTTTCTATCATCCGGCGAAAATGCTACGGGGTACCAGTATCCTCCTTCTTGCAGCACTAGCTGAAAGCTTTCATTGCCGCGTAGATCTCCCAGATAGATGTCATAGTCGCGCTTTTTCCGCTTGTTGCTGCGGAAGGCAAACTTATCACCTTTTCTGGACCATACTACACTATTGTGCTTTGACTTATTATCGCTCAGTAATTGAGATTCACCCGTTGCATAGTTGAATTTGTAAATCTGCCCCACCTCATTGCCGGCTGAATCCTTGGTGAAGAGAAACATTGCCTTGCGGGCATCAGGGCATACCGTACATTCATCGATCGGTTCAGTGTAGAACGTGAGTTGACGCCGCATGCTTTTTGGTGTCTCGATCAAATGGACTTGGCTCGTCTCGGAAAATCTCGTTCTGATAACCATGCCCAAATCTTTAGGCAGCCAGTCGAGGAATGTGGCATATCTGACATTCTGGTACGGCCGTAGCCGTGCGGCGACTGAGGGTGGTATATCCGGGATGTTCTCCAGGACCAGGTTGTTCCATCGAGCGCGGGAGATCTCTCCCGCGAATGTGGCAGCACACATCAACACGAGGATGAAAATCTTCTTCATGACAGCACGAGTAGCATTATGATACTGACGATTAAGCAATAAAGCCCGAACAGATGAAACTTTCTGTACACCATTCTACGCAGAATTTTTAGAGCGATGAGCCCGGAGATAAAGCTGCACACCATGCCCACAAGCAATTCAGGGAAGTTTTGGACATTGGATATGTTCTTCAGTTCAAAGATATTTGCGCCGAGCACTGCTGGGATGGATAACAGGAAAGAGAACCTGAACGCACGCTCTGGTTCCACACCTGAGAATATCCCGGCAGAGATGGTCATACCTGACCTCGAAATACCGGGCAGAATTGCGAACATTTGGCCAATGCCGATGAGGAGTACCGAAAAGAAACCGACTCGCTTTTGCCCTTTCCTCACAATGCCGGTAAGGAGTACGACGGTGCCGGTTATGCCGAGCAATATCGCGATCATGACCATGTTGGTGAATGCCCTTGCGACCCAGGACTCGAATAGTATACCAAAAAAGACTATTGGGATTGTACCGATGATGATCTTCATGAAATATGAGAGGCTTTCCTTATTTCCTTTAAATACTCCTTTAACGAGATCAGTGATCGGTCTGAAAAAGTATACGATGACGGCGACGAGAGTACCGAAGTGGAGAAAAACGGCGAGGGTTACGGGTTCCGCAACGCCGAACAGGTTTTCCAGAAAAGCAAGGTGGCCCGAGCTGGATACAGGCAAGAATTCGGTCAGTCCCTGTACGATGCCTAGGATGATTGCTTTGATCATGAAATGATCATCGCGCCGAGACCGGCGGCCATAGCTGCTTTCATGAGATTACTGATCAGGGGTAATTCGTCCACCAGCGGTCTTTTCATGAGGCGCCATATAATATAGAGTAGGATTGGATAGGCAACTAGGAGTATGATTATGATATACACGATGCTGAGGACATTAATAATGTAAGGTATTGGCAAGAGAAGAAAAAGGAATCCTAACAATATGGCGCTGATCGTGTATGATTGAGTGAAGCCTGCAATAATGGGTAGTGTGACTGCGCCTGTCATTTTGTCACCCTTAATGTCCATGATGTCTTTCACTATTTCACGCGGCAGGTGAATGAATATTGAAAATATAAAGGGGATAATGCATGCGGGATTCTTGGCGACGAGTCCGCCGAAGACAAAACTGAGACCGGCCGTCAGTGCGACGACGATGTTGCCAGTCAGGGTCTTCTTGAGATACGCCGAATAAAGAAAAAGCAATAAAAGTGCCGTAATTACAACAAGAAAGGGAAGGATACCGAGGAAGAATGAACCGGTGAGGGCGACGAGACCGAAGATGAGCGCCATGAGCGTGGCGACGTTTTTCTTTGCGCGGCCTGAAGGGAGGGGTCGCTGGGGATTGTTTATCCGGTCAATTTCAATGTCATTTATGTCATTGACGACGTTACCAAAGGCACAGACTATGAAGCCGATTACTCCTGCTGCAACCAATTCGGTTGAGAAGTGGATACCTTTTCCGATCCAGCCGCCAACAAACACAGATATTAGTGTTATACCACAGTTCAGGGGTCGAATGATGCGGAAATACGCCACGTGATATTCTACAGAAATCGCCTGCGAAGTCAATAAATGTTGACAGAAATAAATATATCTGTATAATTTACGAAAACATGAGAATTATGGCTATCGATTATGGTAAGAAGAGAGTTGGTGTAGCGATTACTGATCCGTTGGGTGTGATCGCGCAGCCGCTGCTTACACTAAAGCCGAAGTCGGATTCCGATTTGATAATGCGACTTAAGTGTATTGTAGAAGAAAACGATGTCGGATTGATTCTTGTTGGCAATCCACTCTCGTTGAAGGGCGAACCGACCGAGATGTCGAAGGAGATCCAGCGGTTCCTAAGAAAGCTGAGGAGGCTGATCAGTGTCGAGGTGCAGCTGTGGGATGAGCGGTACACCAGTAAATACGCAATGAGCAAAATGAAGAGCATGGGGCTTAGCAGAACGAAGGAAGACATTGATCGTGTTGCCGCTTCGATAATGCTGGAGGAATATATCCAGTCGAAAAGGGCATAAGTGAATAAGGAGAGCATAATAGTTGCGATAATCGTGGTGATCCTTGCTATCTGGTGGCAGCCCTTGAACCTGGGCAAAACCGAGGTGACGGTTCCGGATAGCGTGAATGCTCGAGAAATCGCAGAATGCCTGGCTGATGAGCGTATTGTGCGGAATGTCGATGAATTCCTTTTCTGGTTGAAGGTTACGGGTCGAGAAAGGGATCTGAAATCAGGCACCTATGAATTGTACAAATATAAGAATCCCATCTATCTGATTGGACAGCTCACCATGGGTGGCCGGTCAGAGATCATTGTCACGATTCCTGAGGGGCTGACAATATATGAGACGGCACAGGTCTTGCTTCACCACGGACTGGTGGATGAAAGCCGATTCATCGAACTGTGCCGTGCTGAGAACTTCATTAGTGAACTGGGGTTAGGCGTATCGTCTCTGGAGGGTTACTTTTTCCCGGATACGTACTCATTCAGTTCCCTGCAGAACGAGGAGTCAATCATTACTACGTTGGTGAATAACTTTTCAAAACGAATTGCCCCATTTGGTCTAATGAGCGCCGATTCCATACATCAGGTGTTAATTCTCGCTTCGATTGTCGAGAAGGAAGCAAAATACGAAGACGAAAGGCCAGTCATTGCCAGGGTATTCCTTAACCGGCTGGAGACGAGAAGGCCGTTGGAATCATGTGCTACAGTATTCTACATATTAAAAGCGGGTGAGTCCCGCTACAAAAAGCAGAGGCTTACTGACCGGGATATTAGGATCGAGTCACCGTACAACACCTATTTGCATCTTGGACTACCACCGGGCCCGATCTGTTCACCCGGCGAGAGTTCGATAAAGGCGGCGATCTCACCAGCCGATGTTGACTATCTATACTTTGTCGCCAAAGGCGATGGACGGCATCATTTTTCACGTACCTTTAAGGAACACGTCGCTGCGAAGGATCGGTATCAATGATCAATGATGGGTTTGAAGAAAACGTAATTCGCGAGACTCCCTTTTACGAGAAATTGCATTCAACCTACCGCAATAATGCAAGTTTCATACGGAATTTTGCTGTACTGAAGAAGATCGTGCGGCGTGACCCGTTTATCGAGAAGCTGGAAAAGAATGGCGGGAAGGAGTTGGTCTATCTGGGTAGGAGGATATTTACGCTTCAGGATGATTTTGTGTCGAATTACCTGGCATTCCTGTCCGATGAGTCGCATGTCGACCGCTGGGAAAAATTTTTTGAAAGATATAGCAAGCATCTGTTCGATATTTACGAGGATTTCGTCAATGGTGTAAGCGCTAATGTAGTCATATTTGAAGTTGCGAACCGTAAATTACTGCGTGATATCCTTACCAAGAGAACGCTGAAGGAACCGGTTGAGAAAAAAACGTTTATCTCCGAGCGATGTGGAGTGGTGATAAATCATCTGTTCAACTATATCAGGAATTCACTGACCAAGCGTACAGTGGTTGTCGACAACATAATTGTTGATTCCTATGAGCACATTCCGTTCGTGCCCAAGACAAGTTGTGTGGAGACGATGCGGATGCTGGGTCAATGTTTTCTCAAGAAGGGTTTGCCCGAGCCGATATTTACCGCTATCCTCAAGGGCGTGGTACGTTTATACTACACCGATGAAAAGAAGCGGATCATTGATGCAATTAACAGATTGTCTTCACTCAACAAGAAGACAATTGCCGAGGTGTTCAAAACGCGGGTATTCTTCCCCGATGAGAATTCACTTACTGAAATCGTTGATGCCCTGCAGAAACGGGGTCGAAAGGTGATGTCCGATATCACAAATAAGGAAAGAAGCATCGAAGAAAAGATACAGAGCATCCGGAGAAAGATAACAGACACGACAAATATCATGAGTGACAGTTTAATAAACCTTGCGGAAGATTTCTCTACTGAAGAAGCCATCGAGAACATGGTGAAGAGGTTGCATCGCAATGTCATTGGCAATGCCTATGACCTGAAGATATTGAAGTGGGAATATCAGGAGTGTTTGGACAAAGAGAGTCATTTGAAAGACATCATGCGCTACAAGCCGGCAGATCTCGCCGCGTTTATCACCAAGGATGAATGGGACCCCTACATAATGCTCTTGCTTCGCAGGCGTGAGGACGTCGATGACGAGAAACTCCAACTGATTCTCAAGGATGCGATGAACAGCATAAGGAATGACGATGCCGCTGAGCAACTCATGAGCCAATATCGAACGTCGGCTTTACTCAAGGAGAAGTATGACAGCCAGAAGGCGATGGATAAGTTCAGCAGTATTGTCGATGGAATAATCGCGCCGCTCGTGAAGTCAATCGTGATGGAGGAGCTGGTAGATTACTATCCTAAACTCTCTGGAATAATGACGGCAGAAGGCGTGCGTTTTGTGGGCGAGGAGGCATCGTCAGGGCGCGTTTCGATGATCGAGAAAGATGTGAATATCACACCGTCGGTCGAGGCGTCTCAGGATGCGAACATTCAGCGCTACAAGAATTTGACTTCTGTGCTCGTTTACGATATAAGGGGATCGACCTTCATGGGTGCGAAGTTAAAGAATGCTGAGAAGGAGAGTGCGATAAGGAATCTCTTTCAGGAGTCGATGCTTTACGTTGCGGAAAAATTCGGGGGTATTCCAATCAAGGACACCGGCGACGGAGGTGTCATATTCTTCGCCAAGAATCACTACGATATAAAGGACGAGAAAACCTTGCGACCCGAGCACGGCAGTACATTACCAGCGGTGCGATGTGCAATTGAGATGGCTCAGGAAGCAAAATTGTTTGTCCAGAAAAACATTCATCGGTATCGAGATTGGTTCCGTGAAGCGGAAGAGCGTGAAATCAATTTTGAGGGAGGTACCTATGCTAAGCTGCCACCCTCATATCAAGCAATTTTCCAGATCGGTATAGGTATTGCCTCGGGTCACTATCCGAGAGAGTTGTATTTAGACAAAAATGCCTTTGGTGAACATGACTTGACAGGTATGCTTGTCCGGGAAGCCAATTTGTATTCCACGGTCAAGGCGAAAGGGAAATCCACCGTCATATGTGATGACGCTACGGTCTATAATGTGCTGCTTAACGTCGACAGATTTTCGTTCCTGAGTGAATCCGGGTTGCGCATTGACCCTGTGCAGCTAAATATCCAGCAGGGTTTGGAGTATTGGGAAAAACAGAGGACAACGCGCAAGGGGTTTATTCTTGATCTGTACAAGATATTTGTTGCAAGATTCGGCCGGGAAATAGCCGATGCTGAAAACCTAAGGATCGTGTTGGATGACAACAATATTGTAATTAACGAAGGCGCCGATGTAAAACTCAGTAAGGCAGCGCGAAGCAAAATGCTTTTTGAAATATACGCGGAGGTTTTGAAATGAACAAGTACGCGGTGAGCAGTATACAGGATTACATCGAAGAGAAGAGCAACTATTTCAACATGATTGCACAGAGATTCATCAGCGAAGGGAAATATAAGGATAACCTTTCAGCAATCGAACAGGGATTGGCATGCCTGGGAATCGCCAAAGATGCGCTCAAGGTCTTCGAAAACAGGAAAAACTTTGTTATCGACTTGGGTCACAAGCTGACCGAGTATGAGGGTTACGAATTAGCGCTGTTCATCGGGCATAAGAAGAGAGGTTTACCCATCCCCGAGGCGCTGGTTGAAAAATGCCCCAAGGACATAACCGCGCTGGTTGAAAAGGCGACCGGTCGAAAACATATAAACGATTATAGCAAAGAACTACGCCAGGTTTCGCTTTCGCCAGAGATTTTTCTGGCAATACACAGGAGCATTATTGGTGCGCGTGTTGAGACACTGTTACCCGACCTTCTATCCGATGTCGAACGACTGGGGTTTACCAACGTCAAAGAGGCGTTTGAGAAAATCTCGCCGGTTTATATCCAGTTTCTGTCCGCTACATCCCTGAGTAAGCTGCTCAGGAAGCTGTCTGCGGGTCTTCGTGATTTGAAGGGTAAATTGGAGGAAGAACTCAAGAACATCGATCTTTATTCGATACGCATACGCGAACAACTGGAAGGGCTTTATCTTGAAACCCATCAGGGATTGCTTGATATCATCGAAAATGATGTTGTGCAGGGTGCTGACACGAGTGTTATTACCCAGAAGGTATCAAATCTTTTTTCGAGGTTGGACCGTTTGTTCTTAGGTAACGTCTATCACCTGAAGGATTATCAAAGGAGGAAGAGGGAAATTCTTGAGGATATAAGGCAGGAAGAGGGGTTCAAGCACTATGCTGAGAAGCGATCCATGGATATGAGTAAGCCGGTACGTGAGATCTACGACGAGTATATGTTCATGTATAAATTTGGTCCCTTGACAAAGGATGAAAACAAGAACTTTGTGAAACAATTGACTCAAGAACTGGCGGGTTTTTATCGCAAGAAGAGCCGTGGTGTTTCGCAACTGAAGAAGTTTGAGAAGCGAGGTCTCATTTCAGTGGATCTCGATATCGATGCGATGATCGATGCGTATAATTCATTTGTAAAGGGGAGAGTCATTCCCGATCACATTGGCCAGTGTTTTCTCGATCTGGTCAGCTGTTTGCCTCCGGACGATGATGAAGCCCCGAGGGTTGCAATTGACCTGGCAAATCTCAAGACTGTTTTCTTAACTGGGCAAAACATTCTGCAGTTGAAAGAAAAGAGTGGAGAGTTACCACGTGAGATTGTTGGATATGTCAGCAAATACCGCAAGTGTGTTACGATACTGGTATATGACATAAGAGGGTCTTCCTACATGGGTATAAGACTGAATGATGCGGTCAAGGAGCAGCGGATAAAATCCAAGTTCGCCACGGAAATGGCGCAGGTGGTCAAGAAATATGATGGATTTCTCCTGAAGGACACCGGAGATGGCGGGCTGGTATGGTTTGCCGAGAATTCTGGGTCCTTGTACAATTATCTCTACACAGAATCAGTAACCGGGAAAGGCACCAAGCTCCGGTATTCGATATGTTCGGGTGGGGAATGCGACATCATACCAGCGACCGATGCCGCGCGGCGGGCGATACTATGTGCTCGGGATATGGTAGTGCGGGCCGAGGAGTTTGTGCGGGCGAATTTTGTGCATTACCGAGAATGGTTTGCCGATGTCGCCGAACGCACACTTGAGCTCGATGGTATCACCTACGCGTTATTGCCGCCTGAATTCAAGAGTCTCTTCCGGATTGGCGTTGGCATAGCCTCGGGAGTGCCGGACCGGGATGTGATCTTCGCAACAAATTCATATGGTGATCCTGACCTGGTTGGTCCTGTTTTGTCTGATGCACATTTGTACTCACGGGAAAGACAACCGGGTCGTTCGGTTATCATATGCGATCTGCCGACTCTGACAAACCTCATTCTTAATGTTGAGAACTTTGAATATCCCACAAAGGAGAATAAGTTTGATAAATACTGCAAAGTTCTGGAAGAAATGCGCCGGACAACTCACGGCTACCTCCTTTCAGATCTCAATGTGTCCGTATTACCGAAAGGGGTCCACATATTAGGAGAACTGAACAAGAACAAGGCGATTATCGATGCACGCATCGACGATTTTTCAATTGATGAACACGGTAACATCTACCAGGATGATAAGAAGAGAATTAAGTTGCTATACGAAATATTAACTCTTTGATGCAGGTAATAATATACGACTCGGACCGCCTGAGACTCAGTACCCTCTCAAGGGATCTGCGAGAATCGGGGTTGAGCAACACAGCCGTCTCCAGTATGAATGAGTTACGCAAGACCATTCGAAAAAAGACATTTGACATCATGATTCTGGATGAATCAGCATTTGGGTTGCTGGATCAATTCAAGAAAGAGCACGGTGAGGTACCGATCATCGTGGTTGCCGACCGGAATACGGTAATGAGTTATGAACGGGCAATTTTTGCGGGTATTGCGGGGTTGTTGCTTCGCCCGTACCGTCATGATTTTCTGCAAAAGGTGGTTGACAAAGCAATCAAGAGAAGAAACGAGATCATGTGCAATCGACAGACAGTGCTGTCTCTTAGATGGAAGGTGCAGGTGCTACAAACGCTTAATGAGGTGGTTCAAGCTATCAATTCTTCTCTGATGCCAAAGGAGATTCTCAATACGATCATGGAGAAGGCAGCGGAGCTCATAAAGGCTGAGGGCTGGTCTGTATTGCTTCTCAACGAAACTACGAATGAGCTCGTCTTTGAGGCTGCTTCGGGTAAGGCCGGCAAGAAGCTCTTGGGCATGAGATTGACAATCGGTCAAGGGGTCGCTGGCTGGGTGGCGCGCTACGGCAAATCGCTGATTGTGCCAGATGTGACAAAGGACCCGAGATTCTATTCTGGTGTCGACAAGAAGACAAAATTCACAACCAAATCAGTACTTTGCGTGCCGATGAAAAGCAGTGATAGGATCATCGGAGTTGTTGAGGTTGTTAACAAGATCGGAGGCGAACCTTTTACCCAGGATGATTTTGAGATATTCGAGAACGTCGTAGCACACTTGACCATTGCCCTTGAGAAGGCAACCATGTACCGCAAAATGGAAGAGGCGAGCCAGATAGATGACCTCACACAGCTTTACAATACGCGCTATTGCAATCAATACCTCGATAATTTTCTGCTCGAGAGAAAGGAAACGCGCGGCATCATTTCGCTCATATTCCTCGACATCGATTTCTTTAAACTGGTGGATGATAATTTTGGCCATCTCGTTGGTAGCGAAACGCTTAAGATCGTAGGTGAAAGAATGTCCCAGGTCGTTCGTAAGAATGATGTAATCGTACGCTATGGTGGTGACGAATACATCGTACTGCTCCCCAATACCGCTAAGAAGACCGCGGCAATTATTGCCGAGCGGATAAGAAAGGCGATATGCCGTGAACCTTTTTATGCCTTCGGTAACAAAAAATTCAATATCAGCATCACATCGGGAGTGGCGACTTATCCTGACGATGCCAAGACCCGTGATGAACTAGTCGGCAAGGCGGACCGCGCCATGTATGAAGGCAAGATGTCGGGACGCAACAAGGTCGTCTTGGCATGATGTGATTCCCCGATAGAATCCAAATAATTGATCTCCGCAATAGGAGTATTGCAAAGAATTCGGAATTTTGTATAATTATTGTATGGACATCGAGAAGCTGTCGGTCGCAACTGTAATGAGGCGAGATGCACCCACAGTGAAGCCGTCGACTACCCTGCAGCAATTGATCGAATTTATACGAAGAACGAATCATTATATGCTCCCGGTTGTTGATGAAGACAAAACCTTATTGGGAATTGTAAACTATCGTGGTATTCTGAACATCTTCCGGCCTTTTTCGAAATCGGTCAGTGAAATCGTGGAGAGAATGCCCTTTGTGGAAAAAACCGATGATGAGGATCTCAATTTGGAACTCTCCCCTGAGATGGGTACACTGATTCTGGTTGACGATATCATCAATACCAATTTCGTATCAATCCAGGAAAACAAAACAGTACGTGAGGCGCGCCGAATCATGAGACTTCACAGCATTGAGACTCTGCCCGTTGTATCAGACAAGAAGTTGGTGGGTGTATTATCCCTGCTCGACATTCTCGTCTATATCTTCAAGGAACATGACATCCTAGAAAGTGAATAGTCTGCTCAGCGCCGGTTTGATTTTGATTCTAGGATTTGTCGGCGCGCGCTTGTTGAAACTCGTCCGTTTACCCAATGTGACTGCGTTTCTTATCGTCGGCATGCTTATTGGCCCCCATATGTTAAATTTGGTCACACCAGAAATCTTCACGGCCTCAGAATTCTTCTCTAATTTGGTGTTGGGCATAATTGCTTTCAGTTTGGGTGAGAATTTCCGTTTCGACAAAATGCGCCAGGGCGTGAAACAAGTCATGTGGATTTCAATTATCGCCGCCTTGGGTGCCTGGATTTTGGTCTCTACAGCGTTGATTATTTATTTCATCACGATAGATATGCCCATCTATCCGGCAATTGTGCTCGGCGCGGCTGCTTCAGCTACCGCGCCTGCGGCAACGGTTTTAGTCATCAGGGAATACCGCGCTAGCGGCATGCTCACCGAACTCTTGCTCAAGGTAGTGGCGATTGATGATGCGTGGTGTCTTATTTTTGCTGCAATGGCCATTGCCGTTGGTAATGCAATGCGTGCAGATGTTTTTCAAATGTCTATTGTATTTGCCGGTCTAGGAGAGATCTTTGGCGCACTTCTGGTCGGTGGTATTTTAGGCTACATATCTTCAAAACTTAGTAGGTTCATTCGAACAAGAGAAGAACTTCTTATATATACTCTGGGTTTGGTACTCTTCAATGTTGGGATCTCAATTGCTTTAGAAGTGTCAGTACTTCTGTCATCGATGATGATGGGTCTAGTCATGGTCAATATGGCGCGTGAAAACTACAAATTTTTTGAAGTGCTGCGCTCCGTGGATACACCGTTATTTCTTGCTTTCTTCATCATATCCGGTGCCCATCTCGATTTTAGTATATTATACAAAATGGGTATTGCCGGTGTTCTCTATGTAGTATTCCGTACGATTGGCAAAGTATATGGAGCCAAGTTGGGTGCAAAATTGAGTGACGCGCCAAAAGCTGCCGGTGATTGGTTGGGTTTGAGTTTAACGCCGCAAGCCGGTGTTGCATTGGGCATTGGACTCGTGGCGAAGACAACCTTTCCTGATCTGGGTAACTACATTTTCACCATCATCGCGGCAACATCGGTTGTATTTGAGTTGGTCGGTCCGCTCCTGACAAAATACAGCCTCACAAAAGCTGGGGAGATCGTATCAACTGAATAGTATATTAGGTTTTGCCTTCATCATCGTTTGTGGCTACGTTGGGGCAAAACTCCTGCGTAGGATTCATTTTCCTGCAGTTACTGCCTATCTCTTAATTGGTATCATTATTGGCCCCCGCCTTCTGAACCTAATTCCGATTAAGGTAATGGGTACTTCCGATTTTGTCTCCAACTTTGTGTTAGGTGTGATTGCTTTTGCCCTGGGGTCTAATTTCAAGATAGGCAGTATGAAAAAAGCCGGGAAACCCGTGTTGTGGATTTCCATTCTGGAAGCAGGGTTTGCGTGGTTGCTCGTGACCTTGGTCATGATAGTATACTTTTTGGCTAAGCAAATGCCAATTCATCCGGCGCTTGTCTTGGGTGCCGCTGCCGCCGCGACTGCACCTGCAGCGACCGTGATGGTTATTAGAGAATATCGCGCAAGTGGGCCAGTTACCGAAATGTTGATGAGAGTTGTAGCCATCGATGATGCCTGGTGTCTTGTTTTTTCCGCTCTGGCGATCGCAGCCGCGAATGCGCTGAGTGCCGGCGTTTTCAGTATCGGCGTGCTTATGGAAGCGTTTCTTGAGATATTCGCCGCGTTGATGCTGGGTGGCATGTTGGCTGTTTTGCTTTACTTTCTGTTACGCTTTATTGTGAACCGTGAGGAGATCTTGGTTATTATTGTCGGGGTTATTTTTCTCGCTGTTGGTTTATCAATGCGTCTCGGACTATCACCGTTGCTGACGAATATCGCCCTTGGGATCATCGTTGCTAATATTGCGAAGAATAGCGAGTTGTACTTCGAAACGTTAAGACAGATTGATATGGTCTTTTTTCTCGCTTTTTTTGTGTTGGTGGGCGCGAATCTAGAAGTGAGTATTATACCAAGGATCGGTTTCATGGGACTATTGTATATGGCTTTCCGGGTCATTGGGAAATTCATAGGTGTTAAATTGGGTGCCTTGATATCCAAGGCTGGTTCTAATGTAGGTAATTACCTGGGTTGGGGGCTGGTCCCCCAAGCCGGTGTAGCACTGGGTGTTGCTCTCAGTGCCAAGGCTTTGTATCCTAGGTTTGGCGAGATAATATTCACAACCATCACCGCAACGACGGTACTATATGAATTGATCGGACCCTTGGCCGCAAAATATGGATTGAAGAAGGCAGGAGAGATCTAACAAACAAAATTCGAATTTCGAAAAGCGAATTGCGTTCGCTTCGCGAATCGATTCACCGACAAAGAAGTCGGTATGCTCATTTTTTCGATCAAATCGAAGATTTGGAAAAAATGGCAACAACGATAAAAGACAGATTACGCCGATTGGAATAACACTGGGGTCAGGTCTCTACCCCCGTATGCTTTTGCTCCGAGGGCATGCTTTGAACATAACTAACAGCGAACTCCGAGCGCTGTAATGCGTAAGCCGACAAACAAGAAAAGCATATCAGAGTATCAGAAAATCAGGAAACAGCACACCAGAGTATCAGATGATCAGAAAAAAACCTTGCAGCATGTTACGTTATGCTTATCAGCGAGATTGCTTCGCTCGCTACACTCACTCGCAATGACGAAGGATGACGCTGTGAATTAATATAACTAAGAACAGTTTATAATTTTGAGTTTTGAAATTAGGATTTGTTTACCCCGTTAGATAGAGTTATTTACAGGTCTTCCTTTTACTTCACAATTCTTGCCGACTTCAGATAGACATAGAATTATCTAATGGGGTTTCGAATTTCGTATTTAGAATTTAGGATTTTCCTAAAAGATCGGGGCGATCGGATTTGAACCGACGACCTCCAGCACCCCAAGCTGGCGCGCTAAGCCACTGCGCCACGCCCCGATGACTCCATTATAGCTAATGGTGCATGAGTGTCAAGCACGCTACCTTACACTATCGTTTGAGGACAGATTACAATGGCCTAATCATAGCGTGATTAAGAGAAGTGAAATTCGAAATCCAAAATACTAAACTCGGTTTTGGTCATTCGGATTTTGTGCTTTGGATTTGTGCCCCCTTTCGGGGATTCTCGTAAATACAATCAAATCAAAGATTTGAGTATTTACGGAATCGTATTTCGATATTCGTATTTCGAATTTATTAAAGTCTGCTTCTTATCTCGTGGGGTATGGATCTATAGATGATCAGTGCGGCGATGAATACTACCGTCAAGACGATTCCGGCGATATGAATGATTGTATACGGGTTCAAGACTTGAGACAAAAAGCCGACAAGCAGTGCCGATAACAATAACGTCGAATTCAAAATGAATTCCTTGGTCGCGAATATGCGTCCGCGGATTCCCTTCAGTACGTCCTCCTGTAATATGGTGTCTTGGGCAATGCCAATGAAAGAGAAGAGTGCGCCCGAGATAAAGGCGACGACATAAAGAAAGAACGGGTTGATGAGGAATGGACCAAAAACAAAGAGTAATGCTAGAGCCGCTACGCTGATGAGAATTATCACACCCCGGCTGATTCTTTTTCCATAGTAACCAATCAGCACCCGGCAGATGATGACGCCACTGGTGACGGTGACCATGGTGATGGCGTTTCCGAAGCCGAACTTGAACTGCACGAAGAATAGAGCGATGATTGAGAGGGCGTATAGGACGATTTCTCCTAGCGTAATCTTTTTTATGCCGATATGGCCGATCAATACGGCGCCGACAAGCATACCGATGCCTACAATACCACCGAAAATGCCGACTCCTGCAGTACCGAGCTCAAATGCTTGTTGGACTAGAAAGACGAGAACGGTATGCGTAAGCGCAGCGACGAATGGTAAGATCAGCACCGATAGCATGACGAATATGACCATGCGGTCTCTCAAAAGGAGAATACCAAGTTCTTTGAGATCGTTCAGAAACAGGTTAAACGATTTCTTCAATTCGCGCGTGACGGAAAACTCGATCCTTTTTACCGGCTCAAAGAGTATACGAGCGCCCATGCCAAGGGCGAG
>DAOVAN010000150.1 GCA_030671005.1 Caldifarciminota bacterium | reverse complement strand
CTTGACATTGTGCCTATGAAATTGATTAATTCTTTCCCTAAAGCAAAATGTCAAGGGTCATTTTCGGCCATGCAACTTACGTTCACGGAGTTTATCCTGAGCGAAGTCGAAGGGCTCCATAAACCTAAGCTTCATTTGATTCTGAATCACGAGATTGCCACGCTCCCTACGGTCGCTCGCAATGACGACACTCTTTCTCGTATCACGCATCACGTATCTCGACTCTTTGACCCTGCGACCCTGTGACTTTTAGACTCTTTTCCTCTTCTTTCCCTTCGTTTTCCAGCCAGACGGACAGCCGTTTCAGGCTGCCCGCCTGCTTGAACCTATTGTCGTGCCATCATCCTCTTAAGTATAGCCTCATCATCTTGTATCAATTCACCCGTAAGATCCACTACGACTTGCTTGATTTCACCAGTAAATGCAAATGGTGCCTTGTAATCCTCAGGCATCACAGAATCAGCGGCGTCATACCCGCAGCTGAGTCCAATTATGCCGAACGCAACGGGCACGGTATAAGGCATTTCTATGTTTGCAACCAGTTCACCATTGATATAGAGCTGTCCGCGTCCGGGCGCGCCTTTCCCTGCTTTGAAGTCAGGTTTGCCTGTCGACTCAAATTCGTAGCGCAAGCTCACTTTACCAGTAGGGATTTCCTTGGGCGAAGAAACCTTGAACTTCTCAAGACCAAGGTAGTTATGTACGTAGTGCAGCTTACGATCCTTGACATATAGAGCATAACCGACATGACGATTGCCGTTCGCCAGGAGTACGCCCTCAGCTCCATCTTTGGGAATCACCACATCAGCAGTGATGCTGTGTGGGATATTGAAAACTCTGGGAACAGCGGCAAACGGCACCATGGCGCCACCTGCATAGAAAACGAGTTTTTTCCGGTCCTTCGTGATCTTCGGCCGTGGCGTGTTCATGCGCGCTAGATCAGCTGTGGCAAGTGGAAGTGCGCCGTAGCGATCTGCTTCGGTCCACCAGCGTTCGATCATCTCACGGAGTTTCTCTGGATTTTCAGTAGCCAGGTTCTTTGTCTCCGCTGGATCTTCAGCCGTATGATAGAGCTCCCAACCGGTCTTCTCCAGTTCTTCTAATACTTGAGCAGTGAGTGGCATACCAAAATACCATTGTTTCTTGGCGGCTTCTGCAAAACTAGGTCCAGGGAAAGGACAAACTGCTCGCCAACCCTCGTGGTAGATTGCGCGGTGACCAAACATCTCGTAGTACTGAGTGTGGTGTTTGGTCGCAGCATTAACATCATTAAATGTATGGGCAAAGCTTACGCCCTGAATTTCCGACTGTGTTACACCTCGGATTTCAGTCGGTGGTTCAATTCCTAATGCCTCGAGAACCGTGGGTACTAAATCTATTGCATGTGCATACTGCGACCGCACTTCACCTTTGGACTTCATACCCTTTGGCCAGAAAACAATGCATGGATCGGCTGTACCGCCCCGGAAAGTTTCTCGCTTCCACCTACGGAAGGGTGTATCACCGGCCCATGTCCAACCCCATGAATAATGCGGGAAGGTATCTACGCCGCCCCACTCATCGAATAGCCTAAGATTATCTTCAAGCTTCTCAGGAGCATTATTGAAAAAGAGCATCTCGTTAATCGAACCTTCTGGCCCGCCTTCAGCACTTGCTCCATTATCAGAGAGCACAACAATGAATGTATTGTCCAGCTCACCGATTTTCTCAAGGAAGTCGAGGATGCGACCAAAGTGAGAATCAGTTTGGGACATGAACGCGGCAAAAACCTCCATCTGGCGGGCAAACATGCGCTTCGCATCTGCGGACAGCGAGTCCCACGCTGGCACGTCAGGGTCCCGTTTTGATAGTACGGTATTTTGCGGCACGATGCCGAGCTTCTTCTGACGGTCGAAGACCGTTTCACGATACTTATCCCAACCCATGTCGAACTTACCCTTGTATTTGTTAATCCATTCTTTTTCGACATGATGTGGTGCATGCCCGGCACCGGTTGCGTAATACAAGAAAAACGGTTTGTCAGGCGCATTTACGTGAGCATCCTGAATAAACTCAATTGCCTTGTCAGCCAGGTCCACATTTAGGTGATATCCTTCATCCGGAGTCTTGGGAGGTACAACCTGATGATTATCATACGTCAAGTCCGGATACCACTGGTCAGTATCACCACCAAGGAAACCATAGTACCGCTCGAATCCGCGACCCAATGGCCAGCGGCGGTATGGCCCTGCCGGAGTGGTTTCTTCTGGAGGCGTCATATGCCATTTGCCAATGCAAAAGGAATTATATCCGTTCTCACGTAATATCTCCGAGAGCATACCGTGCTCAAGACCCATCATGCCGTTGTGTGCCGGGTAACCCATGGACAGTTCGGTAATGGCCGAAAGCCCCAGAGTATGATGGTTACGTCCCGTAAGCACGCAACCGCGCGTTGGAGAACATAGCGCAGTCGTATGCATGGCGGTGTAGCACAGCCCCCGCTTGGCTAGACGATCAAGGTTCGGCGTATCGACCAGTCCACCAAACGGTGACAACTGCCCGTAGCCATTGTCGTCGATGATCCAGAACAGCACATTAGGCGCGCCTTCTTTCGCGCGTATCGGCGCAGGCCATGCAGGAGACGATTCGTCAAGGGTCCGACCAATCTTACCTGGATATAAAGAGCCAGGCGAATATTCGACTAAGCCCTCTCCCTGTACCTGCTTTGCTTCTTTATCTTTCTTCTTGTCTAACATACATCCTCCTTTAATGAGCAGATGATTTACGGAGCGAAGCGCTCGTAAATCATAGGTCTTGACATTGAAAATGTAAAGACCGTCTGCGAATTAAACCCTTGACATTTTGCTTTAGGAAAAGAATTGACCAATTTCATAAGCAAAATGTCAAGGGTCAAATTTCCCTCTGGTTCATAGCAAGATGAATTGCATCCAGTAGATCTTTATCAGTAAATGGTTTTTGGAGACAGGCTACTACCTTGGGTTTATTGATTCTATTTTGCATCTCTGTATTATCAAAGGCTGTTATGAATATAATCGGTATCCTGGACCCGGAGCAAGCCAGGTGTTCCTGCAGTTCAAAACCAGTCATATCCGGCATCTTTACATCGAGAATCAGAATTCCTGGTTTGTTCTCATATCCGCAATGAAGAAAATCCTGGGCTGAAGTGAATGTTTCTGCTTCAAGCCCCTCAGAAAGCATGAGACGCTTTAACGCCTTAAGAATAGATTTATCATCATCCACAATATAGATAATGGATTTAGTTTTAATCATTGTCTCCCCATTGCACAAACATAATCATAGTATTATTCATAAAATAAGAAGTTTAGCAATTGGACATTGGGGCAATAAAGATAGGACTTTAGTCCTACCTTTTGGAAATCCTAAACCCTGTTAGATATACGTAACTGTTCAATTTTCGGTGGAAACTTGTAGTTGCGACTTTTATGGCGCATATTTACCCCGTTGGATAGCTATCATCCTACGGGGTTTGTTTTTAATTTCAAGACATTTTGCACGATGAATCTCCGTAGAGCCTCGCTTCATTAACGCAAAATGAACTCTACGAGAGCGGGCGTGCGACTACATTAGTCCACCAAGTTTTGAACAGTTCCAGATATACACTCGATTTGATTATCTGGAAATCATAAATACAGAGTGAGAATTTTGTAGTTAGGTTTCGTGCTTAGGTTTTTTTATCTAACGGGGCAGGCAAACAATAATAAATATTTTTCAAATGTTCTAAACGTTATTGAGCTTTCTGCAATATTGCGCCGAAAATATTCATCAACTCAGTAGATTCACTTGCCAATTCCTGTCGCGTCTTTTCCAGCTCCTTGCTATTACCTGTATCTTGTATCAGGTATCCTCATT
>DAOVAN010000033.1 GCA_030671005.1 Caldifarciminota bacterium | reverse complement strand
ATCTTTTTGCGGGCGGTCTTTTCCTCGGTGCTTTCTTCATGGCTACCGATTGGGTGACATCACCGGTTACCAGGAAAGGCAGATGGATATTCGGCATCGGCTGCGGTGTCATTACGATTATCATACGAGTCTGGGGTGGATACCCTGAAGGTGTGTCCTATTCGATTCTCCTGATGAATGTTTTCACGCCTTTCATTGACAAGTTGACCAAGGAACGCGTGTTTGGTGAGTTACCGAAGAAGGGGGTGAAGAAATGACCGGAACGCGGCAGATGGTAATCACCTTGTTCGTTGTTGCTGTTACTTGTGCAGTGATTCTTTCATTCGTCTACGCTTTCACAGAACCCCGTATTGCAGAAACCCAGGCCAGGCTGACGCTCAGTGGCTTGGAAGAGGCAATCAGTGCCCATGAATACGTCGAGGTCGTGCCGGATACATTGTGGCAGGCTTTGGATTCATTGGGCAACAGGGTGGGTATTGTTTTTCGTGTTTTCCCACAAGGTTATGGCGGTCCAATTCCGATCACGGTTGGGCTGAATCGTGAAGGTACTATTACCGGCATCCGGATAGCCAGCGCGGCCGAGGGTCTGTCGGAGACTCCTGGACTGGGCGCCAAGATCACCGAGCCTACATTTACCGGGCAGTTCACAGACAAATGTGCGGCCGAGGTTGCTCTCGAACAGGATGGAGGTGCGATCCAGGCAATCACCGCGGCTACGATTTCTTCACGTGCGGTCAGTGACGGAGTTAGGAAGGGGATCGAGACGTACGCTGAGTACCTGGCACCCGCGCACGACAAGAAAGAGGTGTTCCCTAAAGCGAGTAGTTTCAGTGAGATCATTGCTGATACGTTGTGGTATGCAATACATGATGCCGACACACTCGGGCTCGTGTTTGTCGGTGTGGTTCAAGGATACTTGAACGACATCAAATTCATGGTTGGTTACAGCAAAGGCAGCCAGATTACCGGCGTCACGGTTTTGTCCTGTAGAGAAACCGAGGGTTTGGGCGAAAAAATACGGGACGAAGAATTCCTCGATAAATTCAAAGACAGTATACCTGAAGCGATTACCGGCGCCACTGTGTCGTCTGAGGCTTTGATTGACGGCGTGAAGAGTGGCATCGCCAGATTCAAGGAGTATATCCAGTGACGAAGCTGAACATTTTTACACGCGGTTTGGTCAAGGAAAATGCTGTCTTCGTACTGATGATCGGACTCTGCCCGGCCCTGGCGGTTTCGAGTACGGTGCGCGATGGTTTTGGTATGGGCCTTGCGGCAACCTTTGTGCTTGTATTTTCCAACCTGATAATTTCTATCCTGAGAAAGAATATTCCTAATGAGGTCAGGATTCCAATTTTCATCCTAGTAATATCGACTTTTGTCACCATCATCGACTACATGATGCAAGCATTCCAGCCTGACCTGTACCGCGCGCTCGGCGTGTTTGTGCCGTTGATTGTGGTTAACTGCATGATATTGGGTAGGGCAGAGGCATACGCGTCAAAGAGTTCAGTGGTCAATTCGATTCTCGATGGATTGGGTACTGGCTTGGGTTTCACACTCGCCCTGACCATCATGGGTACAATAAGGGAGATTCTCGGTAACGGAACCTTCTTAGGCTTGACCGTTTTTGGTGAGAGCTTCAGGAGTGCACCGGTCATCTTCATGATCATGTCACCCGGTGCGTTCTTGGTGATCGGAATCTTGAAGGCATTGATAAATAAGTACGTTAAGAGGGAGCTGAGATGAAGAGCCCGGCACTCATTTTCCTTGCTGCTTTTTTGGTCAACAACATCGTCCTGATGCGTTTTCTGGGACTGTGTCCATTTTTCGGCGTCTCGAGTACGATTGAAACGGCAACCGGTATGGGTATGGCAGTCATTTTTGTCATGACCATCGCGGCTTGGATCACCTGGATTGTTTTCAATGTTGTGCTCTTGCCGTTGAATCTGGTTTTCCTGAGAACCGCCGTCTTTATTCTTACCATCGCATCGCTCGTCCAGCTGGTTGAGATGTTTTTGAAAAAATCGTACCGGGCACTCTACAATGCGTTGGGTATATACCTACCCTTGATCACCACCAACTGTGCGATACTCGGTGTGACGTTTCTCAACATCGACAACAAGTTTAGCTTGCTAAACGGTACGGTCTTTGCCATCGGTACTGGCCTGGGATTCACCCTGGTCATCATCACCTTCGCCGCAATTCGCGAGCGCCTCGATCTGGCGCCTATTAACCCTTCGTTAAGGGGGTATCCTATTTCATTCATCGCGGCGAGCCTCATGGCCCTTGCCTTCTTGGGTTTCAGCGGACTCTTCGGACTGACCTAAGCAATTTCCGCCACCATCATTCAATGTTGTTTTGCTGATTTCCCTGACCGGTTGCATATTTTCACAAAATCGAGATATCATTCGACACGTGTGCCTACCTGTTTGGTATTCTGGTAATTACCAGAATACCAGAATTGACATGATATTGTGAATTGATATAATTCGATATGAGAAGGGATATGCCGGAGACCCATTACCGTGCTTCTCGGTTTTGCAGGGTATTGGGCAATCCTACTGCCTATGAAATACTGAAAATACTGGCGCAATCAGAAAAAACACCGACCGATATTGCTGGGGATCTTGGCTTGTCTGTGAAGACTATTTCGGAAACTCTGCGTAATTTACGGCAAATAAATCTGGTAAGATATACTACAAAAGAAAATAGAAAGATTTATTTTCTGAAAGATCGACTGTTATTGAGGGTATTGATGTATATTGAGAAGTACGTGGAAAGAATGCGGGTCAAGAAATGGTAGGTTCCTATTCTTATAATTACCAGAATGCCAGAATTAGGTTTTTAGCCACGATGTTACCAAAGATTGATCGAGTATCCAGATGAGGTAATGTGAGTCATGGATGTTTTTAAGGCGATACAGTGGCGAAGGAGTGTGAGGCGTTTCTCCAAGCAGAAGATAGAGCGCAAGAAAGTACTGCAGATCTTGGAATCGGCGAGGCTCGCACCCTCATCGAGTAACCGTCAAGCCTGGCATTTTGTAGTCGTGGATGAGCGGTCGATCATCGAACAGATACCGCGGACGGTTCCGGTCGGAACCCGTCGTATCGTCACCTTTATCCAAAACGCCCCGCTTGTCATAGCCGGTTGTTACACCAAAGCGTTAACCCATGTGATCGCGCAGCTCACCGGCCATGAAAACCACTTGATAGATGTATCGATTGCGATGACACAGATGGTGCTGGCCGCAACCGAACTGGGCATCGGTACTTGCTGGGTTGGCTGGTACGGTGAGTCTCGGTTGCGCAGGCTATTAGATCTGCCCCGTAAGTACAGGATCGTGGCACTATTGGTGCTTGGTTATCCAGCAGATAAATCAAGTGCGGAATCTATCGGCGACATCCCGGTCAGGCCACGTAAGCAATTGCACGAAATAGTATCCTACAACAAATTCGGCCAACGTTTTTGAAATCTGCTGTTGCTCTCACAGAAATAGACACCTTTCATCTATCATAAGCTACGTAATAAAAGAAACACGGCAGCCTTTTTCGAGCTGCCGCGCTGTTCAAATGTTCTTATCTTTGTAATCTATACTTTTATCTCTGTTCCGCTTCGCGAGAATCCTCGGCCTGCGGCCGGGATAATCATGGAACTAGTATAGTTCCAAGTATTTATCCACTTCCCACTTAGATACCTGTGTAGAATACTCATCCCATTCCTTCAGTTTAATCTCATAGTATCTCTGGAATAGTGTATCACCGAGTGCGCTCTTTGCTACTTTGCTTTGACCGTAGTATTCGAGCGCTTCCCAGAGCGAACGCGGCAGAAGGTCAATGCCCTTGTCCTTGAGCACATTGGTTTCGAGTTTGTATACATTCTCTTCCACCGGCCGTGGTGGCTTATTCTTGCTGTTGATGCCTTCAAGGCCGGCCCTCAATACGGTGGCGAAAACGAGATAGGGGTTGGCCGATGGATCGCAAGAGCGGAGTTCCACTCGTGTGCTTTTGTGTTTGTTGTGACTTATTTTTGGTACCCGAATCAACGCGGACCGGTTCATGCGACCCCAGCAGATATAGACCGGGGCTTCGAAGCCAGAGACGAGTCGCTTGTAAGAATTAACCAGGGGTGAAGTAATGATGCTTATTTCTTTCATGTGTTTGAGCACACCCGCCAGGTAGCCGTAGGCCAATTTGGAGAGGCCGTAGCTGTCCTTTGCGTCGACGAAAAGATTCTTCTTGTCTTTGAAGATGCTTTGGTGGATATGCATGCCATTGCCAGCGGCACCAAATATCGGTTTTGGCATAAAGGTCGCGTAGAGGCCGTATTCTTCGGCGACTTGTTTGATCACCATCCGTGCCGTAAGAATGTTATCAGATAGGGTTAAGGCATCTGTGTACATCAGGTCGATTTCATGCTGGCCCTTACCCACCTCATGATGCCCTGCTTCTACTTCGATGCCAAATTCCTGCAGGCGGTCGCACATCGTTTTTCTGATTCTTAGCGCCAGGTCACCACCTAGATCGAAATAGCCCACCCGGTCGTGCGGTAGTGTGAGCACTGTATCGCCATCGCGCTTGAACAAGTAGAATTCTAATTCGGCTCCCACATAGTATTCCATGCCCTTCTTGTGTAGCGCAGCGAGATTGGATCTCAAGATGGAGCGTGGGTCTACTGCCGCCGGTTTATGGTCTGGTGCGTAAACATCACATATGAAGCGTGCTGTTTTTTCCTGTTCCTTGGGAATAATAGCAAACGTTGTGGGGTCTGGCACAAGATACATATCGCTCTCAAAGATACGGCCAAAGCCTTCTACTGAAGAACCGTCAAACCAAATTCCTTCTTTTAAGATCTTCTTCAGATGTTGGACCGGAATTGTCTCGTTTTTCACCGAACCCAATACGTCGGAAAACCAGAGATCGATGAACTTTACCTTTTCCTTTTCGATCCTCTTGAGGATGGCATCGACCATTATTTTCTCCTTCATTTCTTGGACTTACGGACTGGCTTTTTCCTGATCTTTCTTTTCCTACCAATGTACTCGGTTATCGCTTTTGCTTGCGTGAAGAGCATGAGGTAGTCAGGTCCGCCCGCCTTAGAATCAGTGCCTGACATATTGAAACCACCAAATGGCTGGATGCCGACCAGAGCACCGGTGCATTTACGGTTAATATAGAGATTGCCAACGAAGACCTCGCGTTTTGCTTTTTCTATCTTCTTTTTATTTTTTGTGTATACGGCACCGGTGAGTCCGTATTCTGAATCGTTTGCAAGTTCTATTGCATGATCGAAATTTCTCGCTCGCGTCACACCGAGTACAGGCCCAAAGATCTCTTCTTGGAAGATCCTATGCTGTCTTTCAATGTCCACTATGACAGTTGGTCTTATGAACCAGCCATCACCTGGTGCCGATTCGCCGCCACAGACACAATTCCCTTCGGATTTTCCGATCTTGATATATTCGAGAATCGAATCATAAGCAGATTCATTAATTACTGGTCCCACGTAGTTGTCATATTCACTCACGGGACCGACTTTGATTGCCTCAACAGTAGGGATGAATTTCTTCATGAACTCATCATATATTTTGTCGTCAAGAATCAATCTTGAGCAAGCGGAACATTTCTGACCTTGAAAGCTGAATGCCGCAGTCCTTACGCCTGCCACGGCACTGTCAATATCAGCTTCTGAATCAACAATGATCAAATCCTTTCCACCCATTTCAGCGACTACCCTTTTAATCCATATCTGCCCAGGTTGTGTTTTGCCGGCTTGCTCAACAATACGTAGGCCAACAGGTTTTGAACCAGTGAAGGCAACGAACCGTGTTTTTGGATGTCGCACCAGGTAATCACCCGCAATAGCGCCGGGTCCAGTTAGAAAATTGACCACGCCTACGGGCACCTTTGCTTCCTCTACAATCTCCATGAACATCGCTGCAATTCCAGGTGAATCGCTTGACGGTTTCAGAATCACAGTATTGCCGCTGACGAAGGCCGCGGTTGTCATACCAGCTAAGATTGCCAAAGGAAAATTCCAAGGCGGGATTACTATACCGACCCCGAGTGGAATATAGACCTGTCTATTGATTTCACCTGGGAATTTGTAGAGATTCGGGCCTTTGTCATATCTCAATGCTTCGTGTGCATAATAGTCACAAAAGTCAATTGCCTCGGCAACGTCGGCATCAGCTTCGAGCCAGTTCTTACCTTCTTCAAGAACCATCCAAGCATTCAGCTCAAAACGCCGTCGGCGCATAATATTCGCCATTTTGAATAAATAACTTGCCCTAGTCTTGGCTGGTGTATATCGCCAAGATTCAAAAGTCTCTAACGCAACTTGCATTGCCTGCTCGGCAGCCTGTTCGTCTGCTTTTTGAAAGGTCCCGATGATCTCGCCCTTTTTTGAAGGGTTATACGAATGGAATTTGTTATCTAATCTAATCCTCTTACCACCAATTATTATACTGTATTCCTTACCAAATTGAGACTCAACGTGAGCGATGGCTTTTTCCATTTTCTTTCGATTCACTGCTTTTGTGAAATCGGTGTATTTCTCGGTTTTGAATGGTTTCATCAATCCTCCTTCATGCCCATTATAGTCATGGTAAATCCTAAGTCAAGACAAATTGGGATATATGGTATGGCAGTTTGATAATCAGACTTCATCAGTACGACTCAATTTCTTCGATACATTACTCTATGTTGACTTTGAAGGCGGAGTAGGTATATTATTGGCATGATTAAAAGAGTATGTTTGTGCGCCATCATCGTGCTTATTTCCTGCACGACCCTGCAAGAGCGGGCAGCCATCAAAGAATGCAAGTTTCGCCTCGTTTCGGTCAGGCCTTACGATTTTACCTTCTCCAGTATGAAACTCGATTTTGACATCAGGGTGGAAAACCCCAATAGCGTTGATGCGGTGCTCGACAAACTGGTGTACACGTTTTATGCCAATGATATAGATGTTTTCTCGGGCACGACCGGCAAGACTATCAATATACCCGCCAAGAAATCTGCTGATTTTCCAACCACGATTACGCTCGAATATACCCAAGTTGGACAGGCTTTGGCAGAAGCGATGAAACTGAGAAAGGCTGCCTACCGTGTGGAAGCACGGGCATATGTTAGTACGATCCTTGGCGAAGTGAGTTATCCGGTAAGCATCGAGCTTAATTAGCCTCTGTCCTGGTATCCTGCGATTCTGCCCACTGATATTCTGTGCCAATTTTGTCCACGCCAAATTTCCTCCACCAAATCTTCCCAAATTTGAATTTGGCTGAAGATTCGAGTGTTCCATGTTAGACAATCGGGGAAATCTTGATTTGAAAAGAAATTTGAGTGTCCCGATGGTTTGATGTGGGGGAATCTGCGATGTGGCAACAAAATTGAGTATCTCCGTAGAGTCACGGTGACTCTACGAGAGTCAACGGACCCGTACATCCCATAAAGTACGGGAACTTCTGATATGCTTTGCTTTTTTATCGCATTACGCACTACGGCATACGGAGCTCGCTCTGTGTTGTGTTCAAAGCCTGCCCCGTGAAAAAAATACTATTTCATCGGGGTAGAGACCTGACCCCAGAGTGGCTGCACAAATTTTGTGCAGTATTAACAAATCCAGTGCATACCCAATAGCTTTTTCCCCGAAATTTCAGCACTTTCACCTGGCACATTGATTGCATGACAATGGGGCAGAGGTGAAAGATGAGAAAAAAGAAATTACTCCTAAATCTGATTATTCTGTGTAGTATTCTGGGACTTGCCGGGTGTTGCTACGAATGTATTGACAATGAGCCGCCCGCAGTGCCCAGGGGTTTGCGATCAATAACCGGTGACGGGGAAGTGCTTCTCGTCTGGTATTCGAACACAGAGCCGGATCTTGCCGGATATAGAATATATAGTAGTCTCACGCCGACCGGTCTCTACTATGAGATTGGTGCGACAAATCTTGACTATTTCCTGGATTGCGGATTGATTAATGGACAGACCTATTACTATGCGGTTACTGCATTCGACTACGACAATAACGAGAGTGAACTCTCTTATGAAATAGTCTATGATACACCCAGACCCGAAGGCTACAATGAGCAGATTTTCGATTATACCGAGTATCCAGACTTTGCCGGCTGGAGATTCAGTGCTTATTCAATCGTACCTTATGACGATCCAGTCTGTGACTTCTACTACGGCTATGACACGAATGACCAGGCCTACTACTTCTACGTCGGGCATCCGGCCGGTTTGATTCAAGATTTTGGCTATACCTCGTCATTGGATGAGATAACCTATGCGCCGCAACAGGGCTGGTCATTGACCGGTAAAGTTGAGGCGATAGAAGGGCATACTTATATCATGCACACCTGGGACAATCACTTTGCCAAGTTCCGGGTGACTGCGATAGGTACAAACTCGGTAGTGTTCGACTGGGCTTACCAGATCGATCCAGGTAACCCAGAATTAGCACCAAGTCAAGGAGGCTAAAATGAGACGCTTGCTATTTTTGTTATTGACATTGGCTGTCGTACCCCTATTCGCCAGCAATGGAAATTTCGTGTATTACACTTACGGTTACTATGATAATTGTAATTACGATGAATACTGGTACGACAACTGTTGGTACGATGGCTATTGGGTTTCTGCACCATACGGATACTATTGTGGTTACTTCAGTTGGTGGTATCCATGGTGGTGGGATTGGTATTGGTGGCGAAGCCACTGGTGTCACCATTGGTCCTGGGATTTCTTCTATTCTGGGTTTTATGTGGTATGGTACGATTATGGAAGCTGGTGGTACAGACCACGCTATGGAAACTACGTGCGATATCGCTTGCCTTGTAATTATTATACACTCCGGACGAGAGCGAGGACTCATGGTATTTATCTTCCCGAAAAGCCACCGCGCGCGGTCAATGTACCGTACCGGGAGAATCAAATCAGGGAACTTACCAAACAGAATGATCCTGAGCTTTTTGCTCGGGTGGAAAAGGAACACCGCAGTGGTAACTTAGAAAAGATGCGCAATCAATATGCCGCTAAGGTGAATAGGGAAATCGCCCATAAGAACAACGAATACGGAATAAGGAATAGAAATATTGATATCAACGAAATAGCGAAGAGCGGGCGTTCCGTGTCTTTGGCCCAGAGCAAGGGTTCTGCGCGAATACAAAAACAGAGTAAACAGATATCCTCGAATGTCCGACAAGAGCAGACATCGAAGAAAACCACATCGCGTATCCAAAGAAAGAGCAAGAGTGAGACCAGGGTGAGTGGTGAATCGCATGTACGTTCTGATAAACGAACCCAGCAGACTCGCAAGAAGCAGGTACAGCAGCGAAGCCCGCAGGTTAGAAGAACCAAAGATACAGAAAGAAAAGGAAAAGAGAGTCCCGAGCGAACCAAAGTAAAGAGTCAAAAGCGTGAAGCAAAAGTACAGAAACCTGCACAAAAAGAGAGAAAGGGCCCACCGAGGCCGGAGAAACGAAGCGGAAGTAGACCATCTGAATCGCGTGCGCCAAGACACTACGGACCCCAGTCTGGGCGGAACAAGAGGTGAGTATGCTGCTCGTTTCCATCCTTTCTCTGATTGCACTTAATAACCCTCTCACGGTATCGATCTGGGTCAACCGGGATGATGCGGTTTACGCACCAGGTGAAAATCTTTACGTATACTTCAGTGCGGATGCAGGATGCTATCTCGCCGTCTATAACGTGGAACAAGGGGGAGGAGTCAGCCGGCTCTTCCCCCCTGATGGGGATGACGGGTGGATCAGGGGCGGACAGACATATCAGCTGCCCTCACAATCTTCTGACTATGACTATATAGTGAGTGGCCCTGAAGGGATTGAGACGATAGTAGCCATGGCTTCCAAGCAGAGATTACCGACCCTGGATGATGAGGGTGCTGATATTGTAACCGAGATCATCTACATTCAAATACGAGAGGTCGAACCGGCTGAACTCATCATTATTTCAACGCCAGAGAAGTGCCGAATTTATGTTATCGAAGCGGAATCAGGCGAGAAAGAATACGTTGGGAAAACACCCCGTGCGCTTGTTCTGAGCCCGGGTGAGTATGTTGTGGAGATCAAGAAGGTTGGTTATCGGCCCCTGGAGCGTAGTATCAGGCTGCAGCCTGGTGAAACGCGTAAAGTGTTTGTAAGACTTAATGGGTGTTGACATGATTAATGAATTGTCTATAATTTTGCGAGGTACAAAATGAAGAGACTTATACTGCTTTTATTTGTGGCGAGCATGCTGTTTGCGATAAAAGAGGTTCCGCGCCAAACCGGTACTCACAATGCGTACAATTCTGAATCCAGGATCGAGACTAAACAAGAAGCAAAGACACAGAAGAATAATGTGGTGCAGAAAAGAGAACGGGAGCAGGACCGGTTTATCGATAGGAATTCAAATGGTGTGAATGATCGGCGTGAAGATGATTTTCAGAATATCAAGACAAAGAAGTCAAAACATAAAGAATTGTTTGACAAAAAGGATGTCGACAGAACCAACAAAAAGCAGAAGGTTGAGAGACAGCAAAAGCCTAAAACCTCAAGCAAGACAAGAGAAAGAACCAAGACCAGTAGTAAGGGTAAGAAGAAAGAGAAGTAGAGTCCTTCTCTCTTAACTACACTTTTATCTACTCAGAACAATAACCTGAATCCCAGCTTCAGTAGGTGCGGGCAAGATAGTAGTATCTGTTTTACCAGGTGATGGGTGTTTATGTCCGTGATGGTCTGGCCGGCAAATACTTTCTCGGCAATTCTGAAGACTTCCAGAAAATCATCGTCGGTCAGTTTCAGATAGACATTGCGCACCCGGAGGTGCCACTTTATTTCATCTAGTATCTCTGCCTTCATTTCACCCTCGAGGTGGCTTTTTTGACCTCTTAGTATTCTTGCCACATTCCTACCGGCAATGACACCCGACTTAATACCATTGGCGATCCCTGCACCGCTGAGAGGATCAGTGAACCGCCCGGCATCACCGATCAGGGAAAAATTTCTGCCGGAAAATCTTTTCAGAATTTTTGCGGAAACGCCACCGAAGATCTTTTCGTCGATTCTCGCCCCCGGGAATTCTTCTTCCAACCACCGGTCGAGAAAGGATTTCGCATTGTCCTTTGTCTTGAGGGGCGACAGCCCGAGGCCGACATTGGCGCTGGTCTTCGATTTCGGGAAAATCCAGGCGTAACCACCGGGAGCATATTTGCTGCCGAATATCAGATATGCGTACTCAGGATTCACTACTATATTACTCAACCGATATTCGGCACATACCTCGATTTCGCTTAAGCTCAGGCGCGTGTCGATGCCCACCCACACTCCGACTTTTGAGGCGACGCCATCGGCGCCGATGACATACTTGAAGGAATAAGTGTTTTTTGAGCCGTTCTCTTGTACTACAACTTCATTGTCCTGAATGCCAATAGCCTTCACTGATTTCTTTAAGACCGCACCCTTCTCTACAGCAATCTCGGCGAGGCCAGGATCGAATCTCTTCCGATCCAAGACCCAACCAACACCAGGGTATTCAATAGTGAACTCTGTGCCTTTGGGGTTTCTTATGATCGATCCGGATAATTCTCGAGCGACCCACTCGGGTCGAATATCGAGGAACTCCTTCAGTGTGCTGCGGGACAGACCTTCGGCGCAGGCCAGGGGTGTACCGATTTGGGAGTGTTCTTCGAGCAGCAACACTGATACTCCTCGCTCCGCGGCGGTGAGGGCAGCAGCAGAACCAGCTGGCCCGGCGCCCACGATGATCAAATCGAAGTTCTTCTTCACGGATGGGGTTGGATTATTCCTTGAGGTACTTCTTGCCCTTCAGTCGCTTGGGCATGTATTCTTGTTCAACCTTGCCATCAGGATAGTCGTGCGGGTATTTGTATCCCTTGCCATATCCCAGTTTCTTCATCAATGGAGTGGGTGCGTTGCGAATATGTAAGGGGACCGGCTCGGCTTCTGTTTTCATAGCGTCTTTCTTCGCTTCCTCATACGCGACGTATAATCGATTGCTCTTCGGCGCGCGTGCGAGGTAGGCCACACATTCAGCCAGTGCTAAGTCGCCTTCAGGCCGGCCAATGAAATCGATGGCATCCTTTGCCGCGATGGCAATCACCAGCGCTTGTGCGTCGGCAGTACCCACGTCCTCAACCGCAAAGCGGACAAGCCGTCGAGCGATGTACAACGGGTCTTCTCCTGCTTCCAACATTCTTGCCAGCCAATAGAAAGCAGCATCTGGGTCTGAACCGCGCAGTGATTTGTGCAGGGCAGAGATCAGATTGTAGTGTTCTTCACCTGCTTTATCGTAGCGCAATGCCTTACGCTGTACCACTTCCTCAACGGTCTTCAGGGCGATGGTCGCCGTCTTTGTAGCGAGGCTCGATAGTTCTAAGGCATTCAATGCAACACGTGCATCTCCATCCGATATGTTGGCGACAAAGTCGACGGCTTCTTTCTCTAAACGGAATTTTCCGCAGAGACCTTTTTCAGATACAAGCGCTTTCTGTAGTATCGATTTCATATTCTCGAAAGAGAGAGGGTAGAGCATGTATACTTTCACGCGGGATAACAGGCTTGAATTGAGTTCGAAAGAAGGATTTTCCGTGGTTGCGCCAATCAACGTGATGGTTCCTTTTTCCAGATATGGTAAGAATGCATCTTGTTGGGCACGATTGAAGCGGTGTATTTCATCAATGAATATTATTGTTTCACGGCCGTAAAGCTGTTTGCGTTGGGCGGCTTGTTCCATGAATTTCTTTATTTCAACAATGCCGCTCGTGGCCGCGGAAAAAGAGATAAAATCAGCGGTGA
>DAOVAN010000134.1 GCA_030671005.1 Caldifarciminota bacterium | reverse complement strand
GCTGTGTCTTGTGTTCAAAGCATGCCCTCGGAGCGAAAGCGAAGGGGGTAGAGACCTGACCCCATGCGACCTTGACTTCGTCACTAATTTCATGATAATGAACACAGATGTTGAAATCCAGTGACAATGCTTCTCCAGACTCAATATTTTCACAAGTGGTAAAACCTGGATTCTTACTCGCATTTTTCCTTTTTGCCTACAACAATGTGGTGAACTTCATGCCCGCGACATTGCACGGGTATCTGTACATATGGATGAATCTTGCTGTCCTTGGTTTGGTCTGGCTCTGGAGTCGGAAGTATCTCAGTCTAACAGCTAGTGACATAGGTTGGACAAAGCAGAATCTAGGAAAAAGTGTGCTGTATGGCCTAGGCCTGAGTGCCGTGGTTGTTCTGCCTTTTGTGATTCTGCTTTGCTTACTACCGGTGTTGGGATTTGACGTAAAAACGCCACGCCTCGAGGCGGTTGCCCGTGATATTTTCTGGTGGCGTATCTTTGTACGCATACCTATTGGCACAGCCTTTTTTGAAGAAATGCTCTTCAGGGGTATTTTCTACGGCTACTTAATGAAAAGAATGTCACAGGCAAAGACGATATTGATTACAAGTCTTTTCTTCGCCTTTTGGCACATCATACCCGCCTACGAAGTTGTGAGCCAACACCTGCAAGTAACCTCAGCAGGTATGTTTCTTGGACTCTGGTTTGTACTCATGTTGGGTTCATTTGTGGGTGGTGTTTTATTCGCCTGGATCCGCTATCGCACGAGGAATATTGCGGGATGCATAATAGCGCATGCTCTGATTAATGTGTTATCTTTGCTTAGTGCATCAATAGTGTGGTAATAGCGCCAGCTCCTTTACGCATGTATCAGAAGTAACATACTGTCTTCTTCTCTGCGCATATCTCTCTTCCAACATACATGTCATCGAGAGAGTCAGCGTATTTTTCGGCTATTTTCTTTCTTCGAATCTTGAGGGATGGTGTTAGCAACCCATTCCCGACGGTGAATGACTCTTCAATCAAGGCAAATGCCTTCACTTGCTCATAGAACTGGAGGTCGGTCATCGCTACTCGGATCTCATCTTTGATCAGGTCTTTTATCTCATCTTTCTGCAAGAGTTGCGCATATGCATCGTAGCCGATGTTCTTTGCCTTTGCATACTGCTCAATGGTTTCCCGGTCAGGGACGACTAGCGCAGCAAGATACTTCTTCTTGTCGCCGAAGACCATTGCATGTTCAACATATCGACTTGCCGTTATCTTTCCTTCAACCAATGTTGGCGCGATGTTTTTGCCTCCAGCTGTCACAATGATCTCTTTGATCCTTCCAGTAATAGTCAGGTGTCCGTTCTCATCGAAGCTGCCCTGATCTCCGGTATGGAGCCAACCTTCTTTGTCAATGACCCGCGCGGTCTCCTCGGGTCGGTTGTGATAGCCTTTCATGACATTGGGCCCTCGGACCAGAATCTCATTGTTATCGCCGATCCGTACGTCGACTCCTTTTATAGGTCTGCCAACCGTACCGAGTGTGTTATCCTCGATTGCGTTGCATGCGACAACGGGTGATGTTTCAGTGAGACCATATCCTTCGACGATGTTAAAGCCTAATATGTATACCATTTTGGCGATCTGCCGGTTAAGGGGCGCTGTACCACAAACGATCAATCTTATCCTGCCGCCGCCCAGCTTCCTAAATTTGGACGCAACGAGCTTGTCGAAAATCGACCGTTTCAGTTTTAGCCAGAGCGAAATCCTTTGTTTTCTGTACTTACGGTTGGCATATTCATTGAGGTTCTTTATCGCAGCGATGACCAGGCGCCGTCTGATTGGTGAACTCCCTTCGACTTTCTCAATCGCTTTGCTGTAAACTTTTTCCATTACTCTCGGCACTGTCAGAAGCAATGTTGGGCGGATCTCTTCTGCATCCTGAGCAGTGGTTGTCGGTTCCTCAGCATAGCCGATACAGCCACCTCCGAAAAGAACGGTGTAGTAGCCGCATGTCCTTTCGGCCATGTGGGCGAGTGGTAGGTAGGAAATGATGACATCATCGGCAGTCAAGCGGCAGCGTTCTACTGCTGAGGAAGCATTGGCAATGATGTTTTTATGGGTCAGTACCACCCCCTTTGGGTCACCAGTAGTTCCTGATGTATACACAATTGTTGCGACATCTTCTTCAGAGATGTCGACGGGCTTTTCCGTGACGGGTGTTTCGGCCTTTTTCATATCATCAAATGTGATCTGCGGTTTCTCTTTTGCGCCTTTGTGTTCGATGAGCACAATGTGTTGGAGACTTGGTGTCTCAGATTTGATCTGTGCAACAAGCGAGTAGGTTTCTTCCTTTTCCACAAAGATCAGTTTGACCTGTGCATCATTCAATACGTACTTCACATAAGAGGCGGGTAATAAATGGCCCGGTATGTGGTATATCGGTACGACGATAGCGCCCAGTTTCAGGGTTGCCAGATCCGCGATTGCCCAAGCGGGCCGGTTGTAAGATGCGATTGCTACCTTATCACCTTGCTTGATCCCGAGCTTGCGCATTGATGCGGCAACAGCATCTACAGCCTTTCCTAACTCAGCATAAGTGATCGGGATGAACTGTCCCTCCCTTTTGTATTTCATGGCAATCCGGTCCGAATTCTTTTTTGCCGAATCCATGAATTTAGCATAGATCGTCTTACTCGTCATTTTTCCTCCTTATACAATAACTTCTCTACTTTTGCGGGGCGTTCAAAACGAGCGAAGATTTTGATGAATCCCGCTAGAACGATTGCCGGACCTGTGATCCATACAAGCCGTTGTAACCACCAGAGTGGTGTACCGACTGGTTCCTGGCCGAGTCCCAACGGCGAGAGTATCAGAAACGCTACTGCGTAAGCAGTGATGTGCCATAAGTATAGCGTCATAATTACACTATTCGCCGTAATGACTAGCATCCATGGTCTCAGGCGAGCGAGCCACCGATTCAAAGTATTACGCAATAGCATAGCGGCTCCGATAAGCCAGCAAGAGTGAACTGCGATACACAGCGTAGGGGGGTGCATGTTGGAAATTTTGTCCACGCCTGTTCCGACCATACTCTTGGGATAGACGCCAATATTTGTGAGAATGATCAAACCTAAGAGGCCAGCGAGCGTCATAACCACATATACCCATTTGGGTGCACGTACAAGTGATCCATCTCCGTAGAAGAATCCAAATTGATGCACAAAAAGCCATATGAAGGCAATGTTTGCCCAACTTACATACGAAATGTTTGTCCAGAAACGGAGTATATCAACTATGATTATCAGCGTCATTAGCACAACAAGGACCCAGACGCGGCAGCAGCGATGTAGTTCTCTCATTACGGGTGTGACTACTATCACCATTAAATACACGACTAGAAACCAAAGTGGTCCAAGGACTACTGGTAAATGCCGTGCGATTTGTAGTGGGTTTTTAAGAATGAAAGACACTACAACAAAGATCAGAACCCACATCGCAAGAAAAACACCCGTTGGTTTCAAGAGCCTGGTAGCTCTCTTGCGCAAAAATGTCATAATAGAGTCTCCTCGACGTCTGATTGAATCGAGGGTAACCAGATTTGAGAAACCACCGACAAAGAAGAAAAGCGGCATGACCTGGAATACCCAAGTAGTTACCCATAAACCTGGAATTATCCCGATCGCATTAAAGACTCTGATGCCACCATCGGTCCTGACAATGACTGCAGTGAGCCAGTGTCCAATTACCACCACTGAAATGCTGAATGCGCGTAGAAAATCAACGTATCGATCACGAGTGGTTGGAGTTTTAGCAGCAAGCTCAGCCGCCAGTGAGTTCTTGTGAGGTGAAAAAATACTCATTATAGATTACCTATTTGGTCCATTTGTCTCCTTCCGAAACTTGCACTACGTTTTGAAAAGAGCTAGTTTACAGATCCGTGCTACGCGTAATCACTTTGCGCAACCCATGCGCTGCACTGTAGAAGTATACACTCTGTCTCCGGCATGTCAAGCGTCGGCGCATGGGGTTAGGTCTCTACCCCCTTCGCTTTCGCTCCGAGGGCATGCTTTGAACATAAGACACAGCGTCCCGTTGGAATACCAATAGATTCCACGGGACAAATATGGCGAAATGCGCAATGCGTGAGCAGCGAGATTGCCGCGCTCTCCGCCTGCGGCGGCTTCGCTCGCAATGACGGTGCCAATTTAAGTGGCCAGAATAGTTTTGAATTTTGAGTTTTGAAATTCTGATTTGTTCCCCCGTTCGGGGATTCTCGTAAATTCAATCAAATCAAAGATTTGAGTATTTACGGAATCGGATTTCGAATTTAGAATTTCCGCAACAGCGGGCGTAGAGACCTGACCCCATTTTGCATTCGTCCTAAA
>DAOVAN010000172.1 GCA_030671005.1 Caldifarciminota bacterium | reverse complement strand
TGTAAAATGAAGGGGGCGAATTCTACTGAATTCGATGATAGTACATCCCATCCAGTCATTGATCTGCTACCTGAGCAGAAGAAGATCAAGGATTTGGGTGGTACAATGAGATTGGGGAATTGGCCATGTCAATTGGAACCCAGGACTCTCGCTCGCAAAATATATGGCAAAGATATGGTGGAGGAAAGACACCGCCATCGATATGAGGTAAATCCTAAGTATATAAAAACCTTGAATGAAAAGGGGCTGGTGTTTTCAGGTCGTTCACCAAACAGAAAATTGATGGAGATATCCGAAATCGGAGGTCATCCATTCTTTATTGGCACGCAGTTCCATCCTGAATTTACATCAAGACCCTTGGCGCCCAATCCAATATTTTATCACTTCATCGCCGCATCCCTAAAGAAAAGCTGATGCATATTTTCGGTGAATTCCTGTTTTTGTTTTTATTGGGTTGTGTTTATTGGTTCTATAGGGATCGACGCCGTTATCTGGTAAATCGTATCGGCAATTCAGCATTCAAAAATGTGTATCGTGTTGGGCGCAACATCTTTTTTATGCTAAAGAAAAATGAACTAGAAATAGAAGGCGATGTGAGCGTATTGGATAAAGGGTGCGTTCTCTACTCTTTTCATTTCGGTGTTTGGGAGTTGATGCCCCGTGCGCTCATCAAACTGGGCTACACAACGGGCATCATCGTCAATAGATACCAGAAAGAGGAGGGCTCAATCGCGTTCAGAATGCTTGATAGCCTCTTGCGACGCTGGCGTTCCGTGGGTGGAGTCCGGGTATTCTACAAGGAGAATGCCCTAGACATAGTCAGATTCCTGAAATCGGGTGGCGTATTTGGCGTGCTCGTTGACGGTAACAGCTTCTATCAGAAGCACGCCAAGGCGAAGAGATTAGCAGAGCTCTGCAGAGTGCCGCTTGTTCCTTTTGCCGCCTATCGCCGCGCGCATAAGGGAGTGCTCCACATCGGCTGCGATCTTCCGAATCTGGTGAGGTCACGGCCGCTTGATTATGTGTGGTTTTACAAATCACGATGAAGAGAATAGGACGATTACACATACTGATCCTCGGTATGTGCATTCTTTTTAATGTTTGTGAGGAGAAAGAGATTGAAGAGAAGCTACCCAAGGATATTCCTAAGATAATTCTCGAAAAGCTTTGCCTCACGGAAACAAAGAGCGGCAAGAAGTTGTGGACACTCAATGCGGAGCGAGCTGGCGTGTATGATGAAATCATAAGAGTAGACGAGGTTATCATAAGATTCTATGATGAAGATGAAGCCGAATTTTCGGTATTGCATGCACCACGCGGAGAGTTGAATACGAAAACCCACAATATCCTGGTGGAGGATTCCGTCACAGTCTTCACTGATGATTCGACGAAGCTATACACTGAGTCGCTCTTTTGGCTTAATGACTCGGCTAAAATACTGACCGATGCCTACGTAAAAATAATCAAAGGAGACGGTACAGTAATAGAAGGCAGGGGATTGAGGACTGACCCGCACTTGAGTAGAATCGAGATAATCGGTGATGCAAGGGGTGCATCCCCAATCGAGCTTCCCGATATCCGCAAGTGATTTCACACAATTACACAGGTATGAATGCTGGACAGTATCCGCGTTAAAACGCAATGGTGTTTGTACTCTTGTTGCTCACGCTGACCCCATTTAGCGCTGATCGGGTAGAGATCTTCAAGGAGAATGGAGAGAGGATAGTGCATCTCATTGGGAATGTCGTTATCGAAGGTGAGGAAACGACAATAACGTGCGCTGAAGCTAAGATCAGTGAAGTGCACGGCTGGATGAAACTCATCCATGATGTGGAATTGCTGGGTCGCAACGGACTGGTGAGTGCTGATGCTGCGATCTACTATTTTAATGAAGACCGCGGCTATTTGAGCGATAATGTGACGATCACCACGTCAGATGAGAAGATAAGTGCTGACTCTTTATACTATGATGGCACAAAGGATTCGGTCGAGATGTACGGAAATGTTTTGATTGAAGACGAAGAAAACAATCTGCTTGTTTCCGGCGCACGGGGCTGGTACAATCTTTCCAGCGATGAGGGTTTGTTGCTGGGCGATCCGAAGCTCCAGATCATTCGGCAAGATAAGGAGCCAATTACGGTCTACGCGAACATGTTCAAATTGCGCACGAATGAAAATCAGTTCTATGGTTTCGATTCGGTGCAAGCTATCATCGATAGTATCGTTGTCTACTGTGATACTTTTTCCTACAATCTGAAAACGGAAGCAGGTGAGATGACAAACCCGGTCATTCACGAAAACAAAAATGAACTGAAAGGTTCCCATGGACAGTTCAGATTGAAGAACAAGGAGATTGAGGCGGTCAGCGTCACTAATGGACGGTCGGTTTATTACACTGAAGAAGGTTCAAAGAACATCGTCGAAGGCAAGAGTATCAGTATTCTGTTCCAGGAAGGAGCGGCTACAACAATTAAGGTGGAAGGACAGCCAAGGGGATTACTGTTACTGAAAAGGAGTGAGGAAAGTGCTGGTGACTAAGGATTTGACAAAGACATTTGGACGACGTGTGGTTGTTGATAGCGTCGATCTCGAGATAAGCCAGGGTGAGATCGTTGGTTTATTGGGCCCAAATGGCGCGGGCAAAACGACGACCTTTAATCTGATAGTTGGGCTATTGAGGCCAAAAGATGGTGATATCATACTGGATGATACTATAATAACCGATGTTCCCATGTACCAGCGGGCGCGGATGGGGATTGCGTTCTTATGCCAGGAACCGAGTGTTTTTAAGAAGCTAAAGGTTATTGAGAATCTCGTTGCGATTTTTGAAATCGTAGGTGTTAAGGGGAAAATCGCCGAAGAAAAGGCCGGCAGACTATTGGCGGACTTCAATCTTGAGCACGTGAGGGATCAGCAGGCGTATACGCTTTCAGGGGGTGAACGACGTCGCGTTGAGATTGCCCGCTCACTCATCAGTCATCCGAAGTTTCTGCTTCTTGATGAACCTTTTACAGGTATTGATCCTATCGCGCGCGCCGAGCTTCAGGATGTGATATTGCACCTCAAGAAGCAGGGCATAGGAGTCCTCATTTCCGATCATAATGTGAGAGAAACACTTGAGATTACCGACCACGCATACTTGATGTATGATGCGCGTGTTTTACTGTCCGGTACTGCAGAGACCCTGATCAATGATCCGAAAGCCCGAGAGCTATATCTGGGTTGGAAATTCAAAATTTGATTATCGTTCAGGGACAGAAGTCA
>DAOVAN010000041.1 GCA_030671005.1 Caldifarciminota bacterium | reverse complement strand
CGAGATCGGCAGGAAGTGGATGGAGCGTGTGAAAAAAGACTGCCCTGATGTCAAGTTTTTGGGTCACTATGCACTCTTGGGTCCGTATGATTTCCTGGATATCTATGAGGCACCTGATGAAGAAACAGCGACCAAGGTTTCCATGATCAGCCTGTCGGGTGGTGCGATATCTGCCGAATCGTGGACGGCTATTCCGTATAAGAAATTCCTGGATATTATTAAAGACCTTTAGAACCCTACGGGTTCTTCATAAAACAGCATATCAGATTGCTAAGCAATAGTTGCCTGCCTGAAAATAGCCCAATGAATTGGGCAACTACGGGTAGGTTTTGGCCCGGTAGATCGTGCTTCGATCAAACACTGCGTAATGCGTTAAGCGTAGAGCGTGTTGCGTAAAGCGTTAGAACCCTGACGGGATAAATAACGCGTTAAGGCTATTTCTTCTTGAAAAACTTGGAGATCCAGCCTTCCTCTTCTTTAGACTCTTCAGTGCGCTCGGGCGCTGGCTTACGAATCTCCCTTTTTTCTTTCACTTTTTCCGGTGCTGGGGAGATTACCTTTACCAGGCCTGAAGAGATCATTCCGTAAAAAATCTTTGCAGTCTCAAATTCCGTGATGTTTGCCTTTTGAGAGATCTGCTTGATGGTCATCGAGCCGTCGACGAAAGATAACACCTTCCATTCTCTCGGATTCAATTGTATTCTGTCGATACCGGCCTGCGGGACTTCGATTATTTCGACGATAACGTCAAAGGAAGGTATCAGTTTCTGAAGTCGCTGCAGTTCATCAATGCGGCGTGCTGCTTCCAGGATTACCTGCTGTATTGGTAGGTCGACGGTGTGCAGATGTGTCTCTTCACCAGGGTTGAATATGAACCGTCCTTTTTTCCAGCTGAGTATTGTGTCAATGGCAGTTTCGCCTTGGATCGTGTTTGTTTGGGCATGCACAACCATACAATTCTTGAAATAAACAACTCCGGAGTCAATAGCCGTCTGGATGCTCAAAACACCATCTTTCTGTCCCAACTGAATTAGTTGGAACACATCGGTTATTTCGAAATCCTGGAGATCGCCGGCGAGCGCCATCAGCTCTTGTAGATTCCTATGTCTCTGAATTTCTGAATGCGTGCATTCAAGAGTTCAGGTTTGGGTATTTCTGAGAGTTCGAGTAAATTCTTCAATATTGCTGACCTTATGTTCTTGGCCGTCATTTCAAAATCCATGTGGGCACCACCGATCGGTTCAGGAATGAGGCCGTCAACGATATGCATTTTCTGCATGTCCTGAGCCGTCATCTTCAATGCTTCGGCTGCTTCCTTGTTTCTTGAAGCGTCTCGCCACAGAATGGACGCACACCCCTCAGGTGTGATCACCGAGTATATTGCATTCTCCATCATCAAGATACGGTCGCCCACGGCTATTGCCAGAGCGCCACCGGAACCTCCTTCACCGAGAATAATAACCAGGATTGGTGTAGGTAGCGTGGAGCATTCGAAGAGACTCGTTGCGATCGCCTCGGCCTGCCCTCTCTCTTCGGCTCCGACCCCCGGGTATGCACCAGGAGTATCGACCATGGTTACGACCGGCATTTCAAACTTGGCAGCCAGTTTCATTATTCTAATGGCCTTGCGGTAACCCTCTGGATTGGGCATGCCAAAATTGCGTTTGATCTTGTCTTTTGTGTCCCGACCTTTCTGATGGGCGATTATTGCTAACCGTTGTTCGTCGATTGTGGTGATTCCGGCGATGATGGCGTGGTCATCAGCGAACCGGCGGTCGCCGTGCAATTCGATGAAATCGTCGGTGATTAGCTTTATGATATCTAAGGGATAAGGTCTTCTTGGATGGCGTGCGAGCTGCACGCGTTGCCAACGGGTCAGGTTCGAATATATGCTCTTTTTCAGTTTTTCTGCTTGAGTCTTTAGTCGCTTTATTTCTTCATCAACACCCTTGAGTCCCTTCAACTCCTCGATTTTTTTTTCGAGTTCGATGATGGGTCTTTCAAAATCAAGCCAGATTCCGTTCACTAAAGACCAAATCCTATGCTAATATTATTGACCATTCCGAGATCCTTTGGGTAGAACGAGCCGCCGTATTTTACTTCCATGATACCGGTATCTACTATGATTCCGAAACCAGGGTAGAATTCTTCACGATAAAGAGCTGCGGCGCTAATGGATACTCGCCGGTGGATTGGCATTGATGCACCTATCCCGAATTCGAAAGCAGCCTCATTCACCAGATAGTGGAGATCGCCGCTGAGTGTTATTGTCTTCACCATCTGATAACCACCCAAACTCAATCGTGCAGGAAGGTTCACCTCTCCATTGTTAAGGGTCATCTTGGTTCCGAAGTTTGTCGCACCAAAGCTGATGCCATTGCTAGGGGTTCGGTATGAAAAGGCAACATCTACGGCAAGCGCATAGTCAGAGTACACATACAGGTTCTCCGTCACATACTTGAGGTTGAGACCAAACCTACCATTGGGGGAGAGATTGATGCCAGTGCCGAGGATTAATGCAAAGTCGTACGCGCTGTAGCTAATCAAGGGATCCTCGGTTGGATAATTGGGGCGCCATTCTATCTCTCCATAGTCGTAATTGACAATACCAATACCAAAATCGATATTCTTTATCTTCTTACCTATTGATAAAGAGACGCTCTGCATCGATAGATAGAACCGATTGTAGGAGCATTCAATAGTAAGATTATCTCGTGTCTCGAAATTTGCTGGATTGTAAAAAATGGCTTCTTCGTGCTGCGCCATGGAAAAACTCGTTAATACGCCAACCGGTGTTGGAGGCATCAACAATGATTTGACACCGGCAGCGGCAATCATGAAAAGCAAAAAGGTATTCATTTATTCCTCGATGATTTCAACATTAGCCCTGGGTAGGGTAACTTTTCTCTTGTCCTCTAGTTCCACGTTCAAGACCCGGACTTTTGCTTCGGTTTCAACGCTGGACAACTCAACCGGTAACCCCACGACTTTGCCGATGAGGCCAAAATAAGGTTCCCTGATTACTCTCACCTTCATACCGGTCTCTAACCCAGTACCGGTCGAGAGATCAACCGCCTTCTTGGTTGGTGCTTTCTTCTCGATGGGCACGATGAGTTCGGGTCTCATTACGCCGGCCCTTATTTGGGTTGCTCCGTTCATCGATGTTTTTTTACCGGTCAGTGACTTCAGCAACTCGAATGTTCTCTGTGCCATTTTTAACTTGCCGAAACCTTCAGTGGCGATTAGCGTGATCCCCACGTTTTCCGACCCTGTTATTGCGACACCGATGTCGTAGCCCATGAATTTCTTTAGGTCCTGATCTTCGATTCCACCCACGACAACGCCTTTTGCGCCGACATCGCGGGCTTTTTCTAAGGCAGCGTATTCAGCCATGGAGCCACCAATGATCACTTTGTCTTTGAATGACTCATCTATATTGCTGGCGGTGAGCACTTCGTTTGGGTCATCCGTGGCCATCGCGATGTGACCGATCGTTTCACCGCCGATACCGAAAATTCCTTGAATAAAACTACCTGCTGTTCTGATTTCGACTCCCTCATTTTTGATGATATCTATGACTTCACCATCAATATAGGCGAGAACTTCAACCGGGATGGGCGGTTCACGTAGGATGACCTGACCCGTGATCTTTGATATACTCTCACATGCACAACCAATCGGGCTCTTGACCTGTGATTTAAAGAGCCCAAAGAATCCCTTGCTTTCAGCAATTACATCGTCTTTCGGGCAGGTGTCACCGGTTTTCTTGAGCATGACATCGTCGATCTCAGCGGGCAGAATCCCCAGGAGCCCAGCAACGTTTAACGTTTGAACATTACCCGGCAGATTGGTTCTTGCGACAACCTGCTCGCCCGATACTTTTGCGCCCTTCTCGACCAATATGTCACCTGGTAGCGGAAGGCGGCGTTGCTTGGTCAGAACTGTGTATTCAAGAACTTTTAACCCTGGAGTATATGCATGTGCCAATTTGTGCCTCCTTTATTAGCTTGCGACTATAAATAATAACCATATTTTTATGTAGGTCAAGAGGATAAAAGTGCGCGAATTTTGGAGCCATTTTTGATTGCATTTGGATACAGATTGATAAAACAAGGGCACGATGATGCGAATCATTTCGTCTGCTTGCGAGGTCTTTTGGGCTGGACGAGCAATTTCCTGACCTTTTTCATGTTCATCAGGTCTTCTTTTAGATTGGTTCTCGGCGTCTCCATGATGAAGGGCAGGTTCTGTAATGCCGGGTAGTGCAGAATGTGATACATTCCATGGCCGATTTTTCCTTTGCCAATATGCCAGTGACGGTCACTATGCGAGCCGCACTCTGTCTTTGAGTCGTTGAGGTGAACAAGACATAGTCTGTCGTACCCAATAGTCTGGTCAAATAAGGTTAAGGTACTTGCTACCGCAGCTTCTGTCCGTAGATCATAGCCTGCTGCGAACGCATGTGCCGTGTCGAGCACGACACCGATTCTTGCACTTTGCTCAACTTTGTCGATGATCTTTCTCAGTTGCTCAAAGCTGTGGCCGAGCTCGGCACCGCTGCCTGCGGTGTTCTCGAGAAGTAGCTTTACGCCGCTGGGGACGCTTGATAGGACTCGGTTGATGCTACGACTTATTCGCTCTAAACCCGTTTTTACATTCTGTGCTGATCCAATATGCATAATGAGAAATGGCGCGCCGATCAAGGCACTTCTCTTTAGATCCGTACCCAATGAGTCGAGCGACCGCTTGAGGAGTCCTTTTCTTGTTGTGGCCAGGTTGGCGAGATACGGCATGTGTACGAAGACTGGCCCGATGCCGCTGGTTTTCATCTGATGTTTAAAGATTGAGATGTCTTCTGCGTCGAGGGGGTTGTACTTCCAACCCCTGGGATTGCGCGTGAAGAGTTGAATCGTTTCACATTGACGTTCTTTGGCGCGGGCGACAACATTCCGAAATCCGCCGGCGATGGAAACATGAAAACCGAGTTTCATTTGAATAGCTGTTATTGAGTTATTGTGTCATTAAGTCATTATGTCCTGCTTCGTAGGATGATTCACCGACAAAGAAATCGGCATACTCATTTTTCTAGTCAAATCGGAGATTTGAACAAAAATGGCAACAATGATAGAAAGACCGATTACGCAGATATCATCTTGCAACTGTGTCATTGAGTCATTAGATAGCGGGACACCGAATGGGTATTTCTCTTTACCCTTTCTTGAATATCGAGAGGCTGTCGGGATCTATGGTCAGGTACCGGTCCTTACCGAAATAGAGAGCAGGTCGTACCTTTTTTTCATCTACCAGTTCTTTTTCGCGTAATACATCTTCATCAACGTGGATCATCAAGATGCGACCCACTAATAGGTAATGGTCACCATACTCGTGCATGTCATGTTTCTCGCACTCGTATGCAGCATAGCCTGATGACATTATCAGGCCATTCACTTTTTCGGCACGGGTGGTGGGTATCTTGAAGTGGGTGGGCTTATCAATATTCCGTCCCGAGGTGCTTCCCAACTGGGCGATCAGCTGTGCCTGTTCATGCATGAGAAAATTCACCGTGAACCCTTTCTCTTTTTCTAATAGGTCATACGTGTACCTCTTGGGTGATATGAGAGCTCCGTATAGCGACGGCTTTGCGGAAATCGGGGTGTGCCACGCGGCCGGCATCAGGTTCCTGCCGACCCCGACAATGGCGACGGTTTGCGGAAAAAGATAGTAGAACTTCTCAATAGTATCGATTCGTTTCACTTCTTTTTCTTTTTTGGTTTTTCGCAATCCGGGCAGTAAGGCTTACCCCTCTTCTGGAGCATGCCCTTATCACAGGTCGGACACTTCTCGCTCACTGGGATATAGAAAGTGGAGAAGTCACATTGGTTACACTTGTATATTTTGCCACGACGCGTGGAAATGATTACCATTTCACCGCCGCAGGCTCGGCACGGTACATCATAAGCCAGATTCTCTGTATGCCGGCAGTCAGGGTAACCAGAACAGGCTAGAAACTTACCGAATTTTCCATGGCGGATGATGAGATCGCGGCCACATTCCGGACACTTCTTGTTGCTCTTCTCCTCGATGATGTTTTCTGAGTATTTGCAATCCGGAAATCCGGAGCAGGCCAGGAATTTCCCATATTTGCCCCACCGAACCATGAGCGGACGCTGGCACTTGGGACACTGCTTGTCGACCTTTTCAACGATGGCTTCCTTTATCTTGTCCGCCTCCTTCTTGGTATTATTCAGGAGGACTACAAAAGGATCATAGAATTCGCGTACTACACTTTGCCATGATTTTTTGCCATTTTCAACCTGGTCGAATTCCTTTTCCATCTTGGCGGTGAATGAAACAGCGAAGATGTTCGTGAATCTGGGAATGATTATTTCGTATACCTGTTGACCTAACTCGGTGGGTGTGATTCTGCCCGTATCCTTGATTGCATATCTTCGTTCAAAGAGGGTTTGAACGATATGGGCATAGGTGGATGGCCGGCCGATGCCGTTTTCCTCGAGTTTTTTGATCAAACTGGCTTCGGTGTAACGCGGTGTCGGCTCGGTCTGTTTCTCTTCGAATTCGATGTCGGTCAAGGTGACCATGTCGCCGACCTTCACTTTTGGCACCATGCCGCGCTCGGTAGCATCACCGCTTACTAGTTGATAGCCGAGAAAGACCGGCTTCAGCTCTTCGGCTCGAAAATCGACCTTCATGTGGCTCACAATAGCTTCTGTCAGGCGATAGCGTGCCGGTGCCATCTGTGAGGCGAGGTAGCGGTTGTAGATTAGCTTGTATATCTTGTACTGCTCTGGAGTCAGATGTTCTTTTATGATGTCTGGTTCGAGCTGGATCTTCGTTGGTCTTATCGCTTCATGGCCGGCTTGCGCTCCCTTCCGGTCCTTGAATTTTCTGATCTCTTTGTGGAGGTATTCCTTGCCATGTTTGCCAGCGATGTATTCACGCAGAGCATGGAGAGCAGCGGCATTCACCCTGATCGAATCCGTTCTCATATAGGTGATGAGACCGATTCGGCCTTCGGGAAGACTGATGCCTTCATACAGGGTCTGGGCAACATACATTGTCTTGCGGGCAGACATGCTGAAGCGTTTTGAGGCTTCCTGTTCGAGGGTTGAGGTAATGAATGGTGCGGGCGGAAGTCTCTTTGGATTCGTCGTCCTATAAGATGTGACCGTGCACTTCGTACCTTGTTTCAGGATGGTACGCAAGTGTTGTAATTCCTTCTCGCTCGCGATTTTCCGACGAGCGCCATCGATGCGCCACAGTACACCCCTGAAGATTTCTTTATTGTCGGTTTCGAACTTGGCATCTGCGGTCCAATAGGGAATTGACACGAAGGCTTCTATTTCTTCTTCCCTTTCGCAAATCAGGCGCAGGGCAACGCTCTGTACCCTACCCGCCGAGAGTCCACGCTTGATGATCGTCCAAAGTAGGGGGCTGGTGTAGTAGCCCACGATTCGATCGAGTACGCGCCGGGCCTTATGAGCATCGACCAGATTTGAGTTGATGGTGGTTGGATTCTCCAAAGCCTGCTTCACGTGCTCGGGTGTTATTTCGTAGAACAAGGCTCGCTTGATGTTAGAGGCGCTTGAGTTCAATACTTCGGCCAGATGCTGGGCTATTGCTTCGCCTTCGCGATCCGGGTCTGGGGCCAGAAAAATCTCTGAAGAGTTCTTACAGACTTTCTTGATTTCGTTTATTATCTTCGCCTTACCTCTGATCTTTATGTAATGAGGAACGAAATTATTTTCGACATCTACCCCTAGTTTAGATTTAGGTAGATCCTTTATGTGTCCCTTAGATGATACCAAGGTGTATTTCGACCCAAGAAAACTCTTGATGGTTTTACACTTCGTTGGTGATTCGACAATAATGACTCTTTTCTTTGCCACGCACCATTATACATTTATTTTTGTATCCGTCAAGAATTCAAAATCCTGCCGGATTTTTTGATTATGATGATATTTGCGGATGACGCGGATGTTGATGTGAGGAATTCGTCGATGGCGGTGTAGAACATGAGTTGTATACTTGTTTCTTGACATACAATAAGCGATAGTTATAATTAAATGAGAAGAAGATTATAACAAAAGCCTACGGTTACAAAAGGGGAGGTGCAATGCATCTTACAGCAATCGCAGCCCATTGCAGCAGTGACAAGGCAATTATTTTGATTATTCAGATGATGTCCAGCGCTGTGTCTCTGTGATAGCCCGGACAGAATTTCAAGATATCATCAAGCTAGACGGAGAGGTAAGGGGGTCGACACTGAAGACGGATGCCGCCTTTGTCGAAAGCCAGGAAGGAAAGGAAGGTTTGCACAGAGTGGAGGCCGCCTTCCAGCAATTGGGTTATCCCATGCAATATAAGCAGGTTAAGGAGATGGGTTGGTACCCGATCTGTTTGCGCGTACTTTCGCTGAGTATCATAAAAGATATATTCAATCTGAAGGATGTAGATCTGAGAAGTATGGGCGATATGGCTCCAAAGTTTTCTTTTACGGTTAAGGTATTTATGCAATTTACCGGCATACCGAGTATCGGTTTGAAGAATGTCCCCCGGTATTGGCGCATGCACTACAGCATAGGCGAAATGCGTGCCAGTGAGGTGAATGATAAAGATGGATACTTTTACGTGCAACTCACAGACTTTAAAGTACATCCCATTTTGTGTCGCTACTTCGAAGGTTATTTCCGTAGACTATCACAATTCAGCTTCGTTGAAGAAGAGGTCCAGAGCATAGAAACAAAGTGTGTCTTTGACGGTGACCCGTATCATGAATACCGCATCACCTGGAAATAATAGCGATACAGGAAAGGCCCAGAGACTCAAGAACGTTGAGCGTGACCTTTTCACCTTAGAAGACTACATTAATGATATCTGGCAATTCCTACCCCTACCGGTTGCCTACTTGAACCCACTAGGGATCATTTTGGATGTGAGTCGTTCATTAGAGGACTTGATACATTACAAAAAAGAAGAATTGATTGGTGGTACACTGCTCGGTCTAATCGTGGAAAAAGAAAAGATGAAGGAAATACAACACCTGATTCTTCAAAAGAGCTGTGTCAGCAATCACGCATGTGTTATAAAGAATAAGGAAGGTGATGACATTCCGGTTAATGTCTCGACCCTGGTCAGGAATGATGAGAAGGGTGACACGCTCGGTTATTTTGTCGCGCTGGTCGACATTTCACAGCGGGTGTCTGCCGAGCAGGCGCTTAATACTTCAGAATCGCAGTATCGGGAAACCCTCAATTCAATCGGTGATGGCATCCATGTCGTTGACGAAGATCTGCGCATTGTCATGATCAATGAGACGCTGCGCAGACGCATAAAAGATCTAGGCTTCGATGCTGAACCGCTGGGCAAGTCGATCAATGAGGTCTTTAGTTTCTTGCCTCAAGAGGTCGGCGCCGAATATTTGAGCGTTTTCAAGAATGGTGAGTTACTCGTGACTGAAGAGAATGTGGTGGTCGGTGGAAAGGAATTTGTCTCCGAGGTGCGTAGGATCCCAATATTTGACGGTGGTAGAGTGAGCCAGGTGGTGACGGTTATTCATGACATCACGGCTCGGAAAAGAGATGAACAGACAAAGACGGTCCTCTATAAAATATCGAGTGAAGTGAATACCGCAAGGGATCTGCATGAGTTATTTGAGATGATCCGGCACCATCTAGGGATGATCATCGACACGAAGAATTTCTTTGTCGCCTTGCGTAACAAGGATGACAAGAAAATCTCGCTGGCCTATTTTGTGGATGAGAAGGATGCATTCGAATCGTTGCCTTCAGGAAGAACACTTACCTCTTATGTGATCGATAATAATCGTTCGCTCTTGGTGACTGAGAATGACATAAGACAGATGACCCGCGCCGGTGCGATTGATATGATTGGCGCGCCTTCAAAGGTATGGCTTGGGGTTCCGCTGCGGGTCAAGGATGAGGTCATCGGTGCATTGGTTGTTCAGAACTATCACGATCCCGCTAGCTATACGAGAAAAGATTTGGAGATTCTTGAGTTTGTGTCGGAACAGGTTGCGACTGCGATTGAGCGAAAAAAGGCGGACGATGAAGTGAAAGAGAACATTCAAAGACTGAAGAAAACATCGACCAGTATCATTTTCACCATGGCCAAGATTCTAGAATTGCGTGATCCCTACACGGCTGGCCATCAACAACGTGTAGCACGGTTGGCTTGTGCGATTGCGCACGAAATGGGTCTGTCTGAAGAACAGGTGGAGGGCCTCTTCATGGCTGCTCTAATTCACGATATCGGAAAGATATACGTACCGGCCGAGATTCTCAACCGACCAGCGAAGTTGAACGAGCCAGAAATGGATTTGGTAAAAACACATCCTAGTATTGGGTACGATATCGTGAAGACAATCGACTTTTCACAGCCGGTTGGCCGTATTGTCGTGCAGCATCACGAGCGGATTAATGGTTCGGGTTATCCGAATGCTATTAATGGCGGTGATATAATACTCGAGGCGAGAATTCTGGCCGTGGCCGACGTGGTTGAGGCGATGGCTTCACATCGACCCTATCGGCCGGCATTGAGTATTGATGAGGCGTTGACCGAGATAAATAGCTATCGAGAGACGTTATACGACGCCAGCGTCGTAGATGCTTGTCTGAAGATTTTCAAAGACAACAATTTCGAGTTTGATTGATTTTCTCCCGCGCTAAAATAACTGCTTACAACTCGCATAATTTTGTAAAGATGATTGCAAGGATTGATAAACCATAAGAAGGAAGGGCTGAAGTCTACTCGTGTTGGTCTGGCGTTGATTTCACAGAAAATCATGGTATAATTGCCAGGTAGTCTGAAGACTGTAAAGAAAAGCCTGATCGACAAGTTCTGTCAGGAATGATTCTTGATGTTTGACACGGCTTCAAAAGTGTGATATAATTTCACCAAAATATGGCAAGAAGTAGTTTGATTCTGCAGACGAAGTTGGAGCCGCCCCGTGTAAAGGGAACAATATTGCGTCGTGAGCGCTTGTTGAATCATCTCCGAGACAACCTGGATAAGAAACTGATACTACTGTGTGCCGATGCCGGTTACGGAAAGACGACACTGCTCGCGCAGCTTTGCGAGGAACTTTCAGCGCCTTTTGTCTACTATGACCTCGATGACACAGATAACAACATGGCAACGTTTTTCAGCTATCTGGTCGCAGGGGTTAGGAAACAT
>DAOVAN010000100.1 GCA_030671005.1 Caldifarciminota bacterium | reverse complement strand
GTTCACGACAACTGTCACTGCGAGGAATCTGCCGTAGCTGTAGCGTAGGCGCCTGACGAAGCAGTCTCATGAACAACACATCAAGACGGTTCACGGACATATCGTTTGAAGTGTTAACCGACTACATAGTTGACTTTCCTTCCTTTTTATTATAATATAATCTATGAAATTACCCCGCGGTCGCCCGATAATTGAAAATACGCGACTGGAATTCATCAATCTGAGCAAAGTTCTGACTGCTTCAAAGAGAGAAAGAGCCCACCGCATATCAGGATATATATCGATAAACTATCATGATGCTGTCGAGCTCATTTTCTTGAATCAAGGTGAACCCTTCAATGCCGCTCGGATAACTCAAGATAGAAGGATGATTGTACCAATTAATGAAATTGTGGAAAAGGCAAAGAGAGCTATTAGTGGTACATTGAGTGAATACGAAACGGATGAAACTCTGCTGAAGTTGATAATTTCTTCAATTACGTTGAAGCCGCTCAAGAGTCAGGTTGACCTGTCAAGGATTCAGCCAAGAATATTTGTCGAGAAATTGAAGAACGCGAAATTTAATGGATTTATATGGATGAGATCAGGTCTCGACGAGTCATTTGCACATTTTGAGAACGGGGTAATACCAGCGTGTTATATCGCGGGTAGAGCAGAAAAGGCATCGGAAGAGGAAGTCTACCCGATTCTGACGAAACCAGAGACCAGGGTGGCAGTTTTTGACCGTGTCGAAAAAGCAATTGCGGAACAAGCAACTCCGGCACAGGTGGAGATGTTCTGCAAGATATTTCGTTCCTTGCTCAAGAGCTATGCACATCTATTAGGGCAATCCCTTGTCTTGCGGACCGTGACGAGTTCGAAGACTACTGCCCAGAAGGAATTTCCTTTCATCGAGAAATTCAAAATCGAATCGGACCTGTCATTCTGGGGTGAAGTTGTCGTAGAACCAAAGTTATTCGCCCAGGGTATGGCACGGATGTTCGATCTCATCTATGGATCTTTTTCAACTTTTCTGGGTAAAGAGAGCGAGGTGATCGCGCGAAGGATTTTGACCGATTACCGCTATGCCCTGAAATCTATGCAATTCTTTGACTTCACAAAGTTGAAAATTTAATGTCCCTTTTTATTGTCACAACACCCATTGGGAATATGCAGGATATCACATATCGAGCAATACAGACATTGAAGAATGTAGATATAATCGCGTGCGAAGATACCAGGCGTGCCGGTGTTCTGCTGACGAAATACGGGATTAAGAAAAAACTCCTATCTTATTACGAACAGAACGAAAAAAGGCGTCTTCCCCAACTCATTTCACTGCTCAAAGAGGGTAAGAGCGTTGCGCTCATTACAAATGCCGGGACACCATTATTATCTGACCCTGGTTACATTCTCGTCAGGGCTTCGATCCGGCAAGGAGTCGATGTTCATGCTGTACCTGGACCATCGGCAGTCACTGCGGCGCTCACCGTTTCGGGATTACCACTGAATAGATTTATCTTTGAAGGTTTCTTACCGAAGAAAATGGGACAACGGAAGCGGGCGCTCGAAGAACTGAAAGCAGAAAAGAGGACAGTAGTGTTTTTTGAATCACCAAATCGAGTAGCGCGACTGCTCAGGGAAATTCTCGAAGTCTTGGGGGACCGACAGATAGCCGTATGCCGGGAAATGACCAAGTATCATGAGCAGATAATCCGCGGCCGGGTCAGTGATGTTTCAGAGAAGCTGAAATCGCATAAAGGCGAGTTTACGATTGTATTAGAAGGTAGCAATGAATAAGATTAAAGACATGGGCAGGAAGGTTTTCGTCAGACCGGTTGTAAGTTTTCTCGTGGCGTTGAACATCCACCCCAATATCATCACAATGTCCAGCCTCGTCTTGGCGGTCATAGCGTTCTTTTTCTACAAGAGCGGTATTTTCTGGGCAGGCGGTATTTTTCTCTTCTTATGTTGAATCTTCGACACCTTTGATGTCGAAATTGCACGCCGCAAGAACATGATATCAAAACTGGGGGGCTTTCTCGATTCCACGGTTGATCGCGTTAACGAATTCATCATCTATTTCGGTTTGTACTTCTATTATTACAATAGAGTAAGCTTTGTGCAGTTTTGGATAGTGGTTGCGATATTCGGTTCGATGATGGTAAGCTATACCAGAGCAAGGGCTGAGGGGTTGGGTATTTCACCACGGGTCGGTCTTTTTGAACGTCTCACCCGTATCGTTCTACTGGTGATTGGATCTGTGCTCGGTCCACGATTCATGCCTTACATTATAGTCATTCTTGCTATTGGAACGTTACAGACAACACTACAGCGCATCATTTTTGTGAAACGAAGCTCATCAGACGATTGAGTCGAAAAAGACTACTAGAACCCGCTGAGAACGGTAAGGAAAGGGTTTTACTCGTAGCGGTTGTCGATTCCAGGACAGCACGCTGGCGCGTCATACAATCACTCGAAGAGCTGACCAGCCTTACGATCACTGCGGGTGGTGAGGTGGTAGAGAGCCTGATGCAGATGCGACGTAGATTCGATCCGGCGACTTTGCTGGGTGGCGGTAAGGCGAGAGAGCTGGCAAAAATCAGTCAAGAACTCGATATTGATCTCGTAATTTTTGATGCCGAGTTATCAGCGGCTCAGATCAGAAATGTCGAAGACATCGTCGGCGTGCGTGTGGTTGACCGAACAACCTTAATCCTTGATATCTTCTCGAAGCATGCCCGTACCAAGGAATCGAAATTACAGGTCGAGCTGGCGCAGCTGGAGTACCGTTTGCCACGGCTTGTTGGAATGGGTTCCGAGTTTTCGAGACTAGGTGGTGGAATAGGCACAAGGGGACCGGGAGAGAAGAAGCTGGAAGTAGACCGCAGACGAATCAAGCAGCGAATAGCGACTCTAAAGAGAATGTTACAGAAGATTGAACATTCCAAGAAGGTACAGCGCAAGCGAAGAGTCAACATGCCAAAGATCGCTGTCGTTGGTTACACGAATGCTGGAAAATCATCGCTCGTGAACGCCTTGACACGCGCAAAGCTTGTGACTTCGGATCAACTTTTTTCTACACTAGATTCAAACACAAAAGTTCTGTTCGTTCCGCCGAGGCATAAGATGCTGATAAGTGATACGGTCGGTTTCTTGAAGGATTTACCTCACAACCTTATCGCCTCGTTTCACGCTACCTTAGCCGAGGTGCTAGAGGCTGATATTCTGATTCATATTGTCGATGCTACGGCTGAAGATCTGGAGGCGAAGATTGCGACCGTAGAAGATGTTTTGGCAGAGATACATGCCGAGGCTAAGACCAGTGTTTTGGTTTTCAACAAAATCGACCGGCTTTTCGATGAAGAAAAAGATAGATGCAAAAGGAAATTTCCGAGGGCGTTGTTTGTCTCGGCAACAAAGGGTTTCGGTCTTGATGCCTTGAGGGAAAACCTGTATGAGTATTTCTTCGCTCAATAAGCCGGGTGCATTGTCTTGACCGGTCGTCTATTTCCAATATAATTGGACGTGGTGGATTACCTCGATGATATTGTAGGCCAGAAAACGGCAAAGAAGTTCATCCGAACGGCGGTTAGCAAGAATAATCTGTACAATTTTCTTCTTGTAGGACCGCGTGGTGTTGGTAAACGTATGTTGGGTTTTGCTTTAGCGAAGACGCTCGATTGTCCTCCAAATTCACCAGATTTTTTGCTCATTACGCCGATTCCTTCGAAGATAAAGGAAAAGAAAGAAAAAATCTATGAATATTCACAGCAGTATTTACCCCATAATGCACTCATTGAGGTTGAAGACCGCGCATCGATTTTGATTGAGCAGATGAGGAATTTAACCGAACGCCTCGTGCATATGCCAGGTACTGATGCCAAGCGTGTCGTTCTGATTCTTGAAGCAGAGCGGATGACAGACCAAGCAGCCAATTATTTTCTCAAGACGCTTGAAGAACCGCCAGTTGATACGGTATTCATCCTTACGAGCTCAAGACCTGAATTCTTGTTGCCTACGATACGTTCGCGCTGTCAGATTGTTCCATTCACATACCTGAATGCCGAGCAGATCGCAGAGGTTGTTTTTGACGGAAAAGATGATTTCCTGCTCGGCAGTGCCGGGGAGGTTTTGGCCTTGCGCGAGAGTGGTATGATCGATAATGTGATGGATATTTTTAGAAAGGCACCCCTCAGCGTGATGAGTGCTGCCTTTTATGCAGGCGCCTATGAGAGAAAAAGAGTTGTGGAACTCTACTATCCATTGCTGTTGTTATACCGTCTGGTATTTTACAGAAAATTGAATATGGTCGGCAACACCGGCTATGATTTCGAGATTGCAAAGAAGGCGAAAAGAAACACCATGGATAAAACAATTGACACGATAATGTTGCTAAATCAAAACATAAATTTGCTTGAGAAGAATCCAAACAGATTGTTGCATCTGTTCAACGTGTTGTTGAGACTGCCCTAATCTCCGAAAATGGCGAAGAGATTCATTTGCCACGGGATGTTGGGCAAGCTGTGTAAATTACTGAGAATAATCGGTGTTGATGCGTCGTATTCTAATGAGGGGATGGCTATTCTACTCACTGCCCGCAAAGAAGGTCGTATCATCTTGACCCGTAATACCAGATTACGGGGTAAAGAGAATGTTTTCTTTATCGAAACGACGAGACCCGCAAGACAGTTGTTTGATATCGTCAATACCCACGACCTTTGGGATGAAATCGCGCCTTTCGCACGATGCGTTGTCTGTAACGAAAGGTTGATCGTTGTCGAGAAAGAAAACATAAAGGACAAAATCCCCTATTACACATATAAGAATTTTGACAAGTATGCGCAGTGTCCGCACTGCGACCGGGTTTATTGGAAAGGAAGCCACTATCAGAATATGATGAAGGAGGTGGAGGCGATCCTGGGTGTACCGCTAATTGAAAGTTGAGATACCGAGAAAAGCGTGGCAGTTGACTCTGGCCCTCGTTGCAATCGTGGGCTTGAATTGCATGCCTTATGTGCGTAAGCCACGAAAAGATAACCTGGTCAGGGTGGCATTAGTATGTGGCGTGGATAGAGTAGACGTAAGTGGCATTAGAAACGACAGATATCGTGATGACTACCGCATTACCCTGAAAGAAAACTTCCCGCAACACTTTGGTCCTCGAGACGGCGTGGTTGTTGTGAACGGACGCAAGTACCGAGGCGGATTAGAAATAAGAAGAATCGATAACAACCTATGGGTCATTAATGTTGTGGATCTTGAGGAGTATTTGAAAGGCGTGGTGCCTTGTGAAATAGGTATGGTTTCAGAGAAGCAAATTGAAGCAGCAAAGGCTCAAGCAGTTGCAGCGAGAACGTATGCTCTGGCACATTTGGGGCAGTATTCACAATTGGGTTTTGATTTGTACGCTACGGTACAGGACCAGGTATACAGAGGTGTCTCTGCGGAAAAGAGATTGACGAATGAGGCCGTGGAGAGTACCAGCGGAGAAGTGCTCTTCTATAAGAACCAGCCGATCGAGGCGAAGTACCATTCCACTTGTGGAGGAAGAACAGCTGATTTCAATGATGCTTGGTCAGGCAATCCACCGCCCTATCTACGTAGTGTCCGGTGTCGCTATTGTGAGAAGAGCCCCTATTATGAATGGAATAAGGTGATGACGAAAAAGGAATTCTTCACACATCTCAAGAATCGTCTCAGAAGAATAAAAGTAAATATCGGTAAAGATGAGTTGATCCGATCTTTCAAGTTGAAAAGAAACCGGCGTAGTAAGAGGGTGAGGGAGATTGTAGTTGTCACCAATAAGAGCGAGTATAAGATACCGACCTACCGGATAAGAACCCTGCTCGGAAGACCTGGCGACCCAAGTGGATTGCTGAAATCGAATTACTTCGATATAAAGACCAGGAAAGATAAAGTCATCATTGAAGGTAGAGGTTTTGGTCATGGTGTCGGTATGTGTCAATACGGTGCCATCGAGATGGCGAACCGAAGGAAAAGCTACCGTCAGATATTGTCCCACTACTACCGCAACACACGATTGAAAAGAATCCGCTGATTTGGGGTCAGGTCTCTAC
>DAOVAN010000183.1 GCA_030671005.1 Caldifarciminota bacterium | reverse complement strand
TTAGAGAGGAGAATAATGAATTTATTGAACTTAGATAAATTGCCAAAGCAGGATTCGATGTTGATATTCCACGCCCTGGCAAGACTCGGTTATGAAGGTCTTGTCATCGTATCACCAGGCCAACCCCTAGCCAGCATCGGTTATTTCCAAGATGCGGAAAAGGAAATCGATCTCGATTACTGCAAGGAAGCAGGTATTTCTGTGATGCGTCGCGAGGTTGGTGGCGGAGCTACTTATTTAGACGAGAACCAGATATTCTATCAGGTCATATGGAACTCGGACAATACAAAGTTTCCGCGCAACATCAAAGAGATCTTTCAGTACCTTTCCTTCCCGCCATGTGAGACATACGGAAAATTCGGCATAAATACATCCTTCCGTGCTGAGAATGATATCATCACAGACAGCGGCAAGAAGATAGCCGGCGAGGGCGGTGGCGATATCGGGAATTCGATGGTCTTCGTCGGTGGCATATTAATGGATTTTGATTACGTCACGATGAGCCGGGTCTTAAAGGTACCCGACGAAAAATTCCGCGACAAGATCTACAAGAGCATGGAAGAGAATCTGACTACTATGAAACGGGAGCTGGGGCAGATTCCACCAAGAGCAGAGATCAAGCGGGTGCTGGTCGAGAGCTTCGAGAAGATATTGGGCAGACTTGAACCAGTAGAAATCGACGACGGAACAATCCAGAAGATTCGGGAAATCGAACAATGGTTCATGTCTGATGAATTTTTCCACAAGAAGACGCCGCGCATTCCGCAAGGTGTGAAAATCAAGGAAGGGATAGAGATTCTCTATGGCCTTTACAAAGCAAAGGGCGGATTGATAAGAAGCGCTGAAGAAATCGAAAACAAGAAAACGATCAGGGATATCGTCGTTTCTGGCGATTTCAACCTCTTTCCCAAAGATGCGTTGGGTGACGTCGAAAATGCCCTGAAAAATAAGGATTTTGAGCAGAATATCATAAAGGAAGAGGTCGAGAAGATATACGACAGAAAGAAAATCGAGTCACCAGGTGTCGCGCCCGAAGACATCAGCAAAACGATCACCGAAGCCAAATAGAATACAGTTACTGTGTTATTATGCTATTGAGTCATTTTGTCATTGAGTCACTCAGTCATTGAAAAAAGTGGCGGTTGACAGGATGATTTATTTATATATAATAACCATTGAAAAATCTGAATGAGTTGGGATGGCATAGGAGGTTGATATATACGCCCCTCATTCTTTACTAATAACAAAATTCTATTTGCGTGGACTCTGTCTACCTATCAACACAGGAGACACATAGACTATGATAAATCTAAAAAACAGCGATCCGAAATTTAAGTGGGAGATTATCAAGAAAGAAGGCGGTGAAGGATTACTCAAGTGTTTTGGCTGTAGTGACTGTGCCGCCAGTTGTCCTGTGCGATATTTTGATGAACGCTACAATCCCAGAAAAATAATCCGTCTTACATTATTGGGTTTGAAAGATAAGGTTTTATCCTCACCGTTTCTATGGTTCTGCGCACACTGCCATGCCTGTACCGAAAGGTGTCCACAAGGTATAAAGGTTGCGGAATTGATCAATGCGATCAAGAACTACGCAGTCGAGCAAGGATATTGTCCGGATGGATACAAGATGCAACTCGAATTGCTGTTGAAGATGGGGCGACTCTACGAAGTTGAAGACTTCGATCTGAAAAAACGTCAGCGCTTAGGTCTACCTCCCATTGACAAGACAATCCCTGAAGTAGCCAAGATTCTCGAACAAACAAATATCCTGAAAGTGCTTAAGAAATGAAAAAATACGCATTTTTTCTTGGATGCACAGTCCCGGTCCGAGCCCAGCACTATGAATTGAGCGCCCGCAACGTCGCTAAGGAATTGAACATCGAGCTGGTCGACATGCCCAGTGCTTCATGCTGCGGTTTCCCCCTGAAGGCAGTTGATGCCGAAACCTCACTCTTGATCGCGGCACGTAATGTCGCTCTTGCGAGCCAATTGAAACTGGATCTGCTTACGCTCTGCAATTCTTGCACCGCAATGCTCTCCGATGCGCAGCTTCAACTAAAGAACAAAGAATTCCATAGTAAATTCAAAGCGGTGGGTTTGTCATACCCGCATGAAGTTGAAGTCAAACACTTCGTGAGAATGTTGTATGAAGATATCGGAATCGAAAACATAAGAAAACTGGTCAAGAAACCACTGGATCCACTCAAGATAGTACCCCATTATGGGTGTCATTATATGAGACCATCTCAGCTTTATGACTTTGACAATCCTGAGGTCCCTCACACCCTGGACGAGTTGGTCCGCGTAACCGGTGCTGAATCCCTGGAATACACGGATAAGATGATGTGCTGCGGTGGCTCTGTGCTCGGTGTTGATGAGGACTTGGCAGTGACCATGGCGAACCATAAGTTGAGCATCGCGAAGGACCACGGTGCTGATGCCATCGTGTCTATTTGCCCCTTTTGTACGGTAATGTACGAGGACAACCAGCGTAAAGCCGAGGCCAAGTTTGGCGCTCAATATGGCATTCCCGTACTCTACTACCCTCAGCTTCTTGGTTTGAGCTTCGGTTTCGACAGCAACGCGGTCGGTTTAAGGTTTAACCGCATAAAACCGAATGCCATAATGGAAAAAATCGCAGGGTGAGGCAAAGAGGAGTCTTATGAGAATACTAACTTGCAATTGCCATGGCTTGATAAAGTTCCCAGAGCTAGACCTCGGGTCTGACGTAAAGATCGAACAATACGATAACCTGTGTAAACTGAAACCCGAAATCGGTGCTGACGAAAAAGTAGTGATCGCAGGCTGCAGCCCGAATCTGCTCGAAGGAATTTTCCCTAACACGAACGCAGAATT
>DAOVAN010000171.1 GCA_030671005.1 Caldifarciminota bacterium | reverse complement strand
AGAGATGAATCGAGAACTTCCTCAGACCATCTTCTCGACTCGCTACCGCTCGCTCGAAGGATAACTACGTAGTAATGTCGCGAGCGCAGCGATTCTACGAGTGAAACGATATTGTTCTATCGCTGTAATCTATCTGTTATCGCCGTAATCATCGATATCGCATAAGTATGCGATATCGTTTATCCGAGTTGTTCTTTTACCAACCTCGCAACGTCCGCCGGTGTTTCACCGACCTTTATGCCATTCTCCTCGAACGCCTTGATCTTTTCGGCAGCAGTACCGGCAGTACCTGCTATGATCGCACCGGCATGACCCATACGTTTACCTGGCGGTGCCGTCTTTCCAACGATGAAGCCAAACACCGGTTTTTTAAAGTGTTGCTTGACGTACGCCGCAGTATCCTGTTCATCACGGCCGCCTATTTCACCCACCAGGACCACTGCCTCGGTTTCGTCATCTCTTGCGAATAGCTCCAAACATTCGATGAATTTAGTGCCGATAACCGGGTCGCCGCCAATGCCCAAACACGTCGACTGACCGAGACCTGATTTGGTGATATGATCAACGATCTCATAAGTCAGGGTGCCACTTCTTGAAACAACACCCACGCTACCCTTTTTGAAAATATGCCCGGGCAATATCCCAACTTTTGCTTCGCCTGCTGAAACCACGCCCGGTGAATTCGGGCCGATAAGCCGACAATCCTTATTTTGTAGATAAGCTACGACCTTTACCAGTTCAATCGCCGGTATGCCTTCAGAAATGCACACCACCAGCTTTATGCCGGCATCCGCGGACTCATAAATCGCATCCGGTGCAAACTTAGAAGGAACGAAAATGACGGATGTGTTCGCCTCAGCCTTCTCTACTGCCTCAGCCACGGTGTTAAATACCGGAACACCTTCAACTACTTTCCCGCCTCTACCGGGCGTCACGCCGGCAACAACTTTTGTACCGTATTTGAGCATTTGACCGGTATGAAAGCTACCATCTCTGCCCGTTATTCCTTGCACAACCAATCTGGTGTTTTTATCAATAAAAATACTCATGTTACTCCTTTCTCATCACTTCAAGAGCTCGATTGCTTTCTTGGCACCATCATCCATAGTCTTGACAAAAATCAATCCGGCTTCCTTCAGAATCTCCATTGCCTTATCTTCGTTAGTCCCGGTGAGTCGCGCAACGATTGGTTGCTTTATGCTCAGATTCTTCTTTGCTGCGAGTATACCGTTCGCTACATCATCACAGCGCGTGATGCCACCAAATATATTGAAAAAGATAACCTTAACATTCCTGTCCTTCAATAGAATCTCTAACGCATTCATTACTTTTTCGGGTGAGGAAGAACCACCGATATCCAAGAAATTCGCCGGCTCACCACCAAAATGCTTAACTAGATCCATGGTTGCCATCGCAAGACCAGCACCGTTCACTACACACCCGATATTACCGGTTAGATGGACGTATGAAAGATCCTTTTCACGTGCATTCAATTCATTCTCATCCTCGCTCTCACGGTCGCGCATTCCCTCAACATCAGGGTGCCGGAAAAGACCATTATCATCAAAGTTAATCTTAGCATCCAGCGCTATCAGGCGACCCGATTTGTCCCAGACAAGTGGATTTATCTCGGCCAAAGACGAGTCAAGATCGACGAACAATTTGTAGAGCTTTGCGGTTATCGAGGCGCACTCAAATGCAACCTTGGGGTCATCATAGAGAAATAAGCCTATTTCTCGAGCCTTGTAGGGAAGAAGACCCAACAGGGAATCGGCATACACTTTGTATATGGCTTCCGGTTTCTTTCGGGCAATCACCTCAATCTCGACACCGCCTTCCTTACATGCCATGACCACAGTCTTTTTTTCCGTACGGTCGACGATAATGCCGAGGTATGCTTCACTTCCGATCTGGACCGCTTCGGAAACCAACACTTTCCTCACCGGAATGCCCTTTATCTCCATGCCCAATATATTCTTAGCGTGCTCCTCCACCTCTCCGTCATTCTTCGCAATCTTTATGCCGCCCGCCTTTCCTCGGCCGCCAACCATCACCTGTGCCTTAATGACACAAGGCAGACCAATTTCCTGAGCCGCCGCCTTAACTTCATCAATATTGCAGCACATTTTTTCCTTTGGTATCTGAATGCCGTACCGCTTGAATAGCTCCTTTGCTTGGTACTCATGGACCTTCAATTTATCCTCCTTATCATTTTTTCGATTGGTGCATTGATATTGACCTCAAATGTTTTGAGCCTGTAAGACGTTACTTCTTCAAGAATAGCCAGAATCGGCCCAAAGTCAATACTCCTGAACATGCAGGGTAGTAGTAGATTCGGAGGTTGTTGTGCTCGGTGTTTCTACAATACCGGTTCCTGAATTGATGACTCAGGTACCGGTAGTATCCTTCAGGTCATTGGTCCATTCGGGCACGATCATTCTGAAAAGAGTATCAATTGTCTGCCTGAAGCCGGCATCAAGACCCACCTTGTTCAGCTCATGGAGCGCATCTCGATACTCCTGTGTTGTGATACGACGACTAATAGGAGCATATTGGCTTGCCTTGAATGTGGGGTAGTATTGAGCCATGATATTGACCGTCGTATGCTCTGACAACTCGCGGCTAATGAACTCAAAACATTGCCTGCTGCCCGCAATACCATGCGGCATAACCAAATGGCGAATTAGAAGACCTCTCTTTGCGATGCCCTTTTCGACAATTAGATCACCAACCTGTCGGTGCATTTCCTTTAATGCTGGCCGCACGAAATCCCAATAGTCAGCGACTGCTGAGTATTCCCGGGCGCAATTGTTATCAGCATACTTGATATCCGGCATATAGATACTGACAATGCCTTCGAGCATTTGCAAAGTATGAACCGACTCATAACCGCCACAGTTGTAGACAATTGGCAAATCCAAACCCCCGTCTTGGGCAATCGCCAAGGCCTCTACAATCTGAGGTACCCATGGTGTTGGGGTCACGAAATTGATATTATGACATCCTAGACCCTGCAGCTTCAACATCATATCTGCAAGTTCTTCGAGGCTCGTTTCCGTTCCCATACCAAGCTGGCTGATTTCATAGTTCTGACAGTAAACGCAATGTAGATTACAATGTGATAAGAAGATAGTACCAGAGCCATGCCGACCCACGAGCGGGGGTTCCTCGCCGAAGTGCTGGTGATACGACGAAACCTTCACCGTTAATCCTGCTCCGCAATTACCAACCTCACCACTCAACCTGTCGACACCACACTCACGCGGACACACCGTACATGG
>DAOVAN010000146.1 GCA_030671005.1 Caldifarciminota bacterium | reverse complement strand
AGTACCATCCACACGGCGATACGGCGATCTACGACGCGCTGGTTCGCATGGCACAGGATTTTTCTATGCGCTATGCACTGGTCGACGGACAAGGAAACTTCGGCTCCATCGACGGTGATGCAGCGGCCGCTTACCGGTATACCGAAGCCAGACTCACCCCCTTGGCCGAGGAGACACTCAAAGACCTCAGCCGGGATACGGTAGATTTCGTGCCCAATTTTGATGGCCGTCTAAAAGAACCCCTCGTGCTGCCCGCGACAGCACCCAATCTCCTCTGCAACGGTGCATCAGGCATTGCAGTAGGTATGGCAACGAGCATTCCGCCCCACAACCTCAGTGAAGTGATCAACGCATTGCTTACCATCATCAATAACCCGAAAATCAAAGATGATGCTCTAATCAAGCTCGTGCCCGGCCCGGATTTTCCCACCGGCGGAATAATCATCGGACACGCAGGCATCAAGCAGGCATACAAGACAGGCAAAGGAAGAATAATCATCCGAGGCAAGGCACGCGTCGAAGATATCAAAGGGAGCAGGCAAGCGATCGTCATTTCAGAAATTCCATATCAGGTGAACAAAAGCACTCTCCTCGAAAAGATCGCGTATCTGGCGCGTCAGAAAAAAGTCGAAGGCATTTCTGATCTCCGAGACGAGTCGGACAAGGATGGTATAAGAATTGTCATCGAATTGAAGAGAGACGCAAACCCCCAAATTGTTTTGAATAATTTGTATAAATACACGACTTTGCAGATACCTTTTGGTATTCAACTTCTTGCCTTGGTTTCAGATACACCAAGAACGCTTTCGTTGCGTGAAGCCCTGCAGCAATTTTTGAATTTCAGGTTCGAGGTCGTCACCCGCCGGACAAAGTTTGAGTTAGCAGAAGCTGAGAAGCGCGCACATATCCTGGAGGGTCTGAAAATCGCAATCGATAATATTGATGAGGTTGTCAAAATAATAAAGAAGTCTCGCGACCCTCAGGTTGCCAAGCAGAAGTTAATGAAACGGTTTTCACTCAGCGAGATTCAGGCACAGGCGATTCTCGACATGCGCTTGGCAAGGCTTACCAATCTCGAAAAAGAATCCCTCGAAAAAGAGTATCTCGGGTTGATCAAAGAAATCACGCGCCTCAAGTCAATTCTCCGATCATCCAAAGGCATATACCAAGTAATAAAGGAAGAGTTGAAAAAACTAGAAGAACGCTATCGTGACCCAAGGCGCACGATCATTGTTGATGCAGAACCTGAAGAACTCACCATCGAGGACCTGATCGGTGAAGAAGACATGGTTGTCAGCCTGACCCAACGTGGCTACATAAAAAGACAGCCAATTACTACATACCGCAAGCAAGCACGCGGTGGTCACGGGCGCAAAATCCATGAGGTCCGCGGCGAAGATGTCGCCTATGAATTGCTGATCACAAAGACAACCGATACCCTACTCTTCTTCTCGGATAAAGGTAAGGTATATGCCTCTAAGGTTTATGAAATCCCAGAATCTGGGCCCCTATCCAAGGGTCGCTCTATTGCCAACCTGGTGAAATTGGCATCCAACGAGCGAATCACGGCCTGCTTACCGATCAAGGACTTCTCATTGAAATCCTACGTCTTCATGGTAACCAAGATGGGTAAGGTCAAGAAAACATCCTTGGACGATTTCGAGAACACAAGGAAAAAAGGCATCATCGCGATCAAACTCGCCAAGAATGACCGGTTGATCGAAGTCAGGCTCACATCGGGCAAAGATTCGGTACTACTCACAACAAAAGAAGGTCTCTCGTTGCGCTTTAAGGAAAAACTGATCAGACCGATGGGTCGTAACGCCGCCGGGGTTCGAGGTGTGAGGTTGAGTAAAAGAAACGAAATCGTTGGTTTCAATGTCGCCCGCACCGAAGAAGATATGCTTATCGTCGGCGAACGGGGCATTGGTAAAAGAGTCAAGTTCGACGCGATCGGCGAAAAGGGTCGCGGTGGCAAGGGCATGAAAGCCATGACCATTGACGCCAAAACCGGCAAGGTAGCCGGTGTCGCTACGGTCAGCGATGTTGATGACCTGATCCTAATGACCCAGGCCGGCAAGGTGATAAGAACACCCGTCAACGAAATAAAGCAACTGAGCCGCCAGGCAAAAGGAGTGAAGATCATCGCCTTAGCAAAAGACGATTGCGTGGTCTGTATCGCTCCGATCAAGGCAGAGGTGTGAATCAGAGCACAAACAACTCCAAAGCGAAGATCAAATGAGAAAACCCTGGGATAAATACTTCATGTCGATTGCCGAATTGGTAGCCCAACGGTCGACATGTCTTCGCCGCCAGGTAGGTGCGGTCATCGTTAAGGACAAGCGCATTCTGGCTACTGGCTACAACGGTGCGCCAAGCGGCGTAGCCCACTGCGAAGAAGTCGGCTGCCTCCGGGGAAAAATGGGCGTTGCATCGGGTGAGCGTCATGAGTTGTGCCGTGGTGTTCACGCTGAGCAGAATGCGTTGATCCAGGCTGCTACGTTTGGGGCGAGTGTAAGCGGCGCCACCGTATACACCACGCATCAACCTTGCTTCATCTGCACCAAGATGCTCATCAACGCCAAGATCGACAAGATCGTATACGCGAAAGAGTATCCAGACGAACTGGCGATCGGCATGTTGAATGAAGCCGAAATTCAGTTCAAAAAGATTAATTAGCAGAGACTTCACAGAAACATAACCAACAGCATATCATCCTCTGCTTTTCGATCACGGTGCCCGCGCCACTCATATTGACAGTCACACATTTTGAATTATAATCAAAACACCGTGTATACCGAGCGAGAGTTTTACGAAAGCGAATACCATTACGATGAGGATATTGCCGTACAAGACAAAAAAAGAATACCCCGTTTCTTCAAGAATATTCAATTCAGAAAGGCATACAATATTCTAGACATCGGGTGCGGTGCTGGTGCGGCTCTGAGTTTCTGTCATGAGAGAGGGCTAAGGTGTTTTGGCTTTGATATCTCACAGAGGGCTATTAGGCTAAGCCAGCTCAAAGCAGAAGCCGGAGTCACAACCCTCGTAGCCGACGGAGAAAGGCTACCGTTCGGTTCTCAGAGTTTTGACATCGTATCATCCCTTGGATCAATCGAACATTTTTCATCTCTCCATAGAGGTCTCGAGGAAATAAATCGAGTCACTAAACGAGGTGGACAAGTATTACTCGTGGTTCCCAACTCCTACTGGTTACTCAACAAATTTCGCCTCTACAAAGGCACTGAACAGCCTCAGGAGATGCTAGCAACGATAGGCGAGTGGGCGCGGTTATTCCGCAAACACAGATTAACGGTCCAGAAAATAGGAAAAGACATCGGTCCCAGGATCTTGAAAAATAGAAAGCCAATCGGTCTGGTCAAGAGGGTGCTATTGAAAACCACTATCGCCTTGCCCCTTTCGTTCGCCTATCAGTTCATATTTGTCTGTCGCAAACAATAGTAAACATACAGTGTCTAAGGTACTAAAGAATTTTCTCACCATACTAGTGATTTCAATCATTTTCGTGTTTCTGATACGAAATCTAGTTCTGAATTGGTCAAGAATCCCGTTTGAAGACCTCCAGTTGAGCGTTCCGCTTCTGCTGCTTTCTTTCTGCGCTCTGATCCTGCACTTCATTAGCTACAGCAAGAGCTGGCAAAAGATCATGCATGCTTTAGGTGCGCCGATATCGCTTTCTCAATCAGCATGGATGATTGCAACAACACAAATTGGCAAATATATTCCGGGCAAGGTATGGTACATGATCGGTCGGGTCTATGTCGGCACCAAAGAGAAGATCGATGGCAAGAGCCTAGCAGTAAGCATGGTTCTGGAAACCTGCCTGCTCTTGATTAGTAGTAGCATCATATTCTTACTCTCAACAATAATCAATGGCAATTACAGCATACTCTACCTTTCGATCTGCATCGCACTCACGATCCTAGCCATCACCGTCCTCCATCCTCGCATTCTCTCATGGACAACAAAT
>DAOVAN010000034.1 GCA_030671005.1 Caldifarciminota bacterium | reverse complement strand
CTGAAAACTTTGCTTGACACGTTTTACAGGTCTGCATTGAAATATATAATAGGGGATAATGCCGATACCGGATAACTTGTTTTGCAGCTCGGCGATGATATCAGGGTCATCGTTCACACCTTTCAGAAGTACAGTTTGGTTATTTATGATAATGCTCCTGCGCAGGAGTTTATTAATTGAGCGTATTGATTTTTCAGTCAATTCCCGGGGATGATTGAACTGGGTACTTATATACAATCTTTTTCTTGGAGTTGAATATTTTTTCAGCACAGATAAAAGGTTTTCATCCTGGAGTATACGCTCCGGGAAAATCACTGGGATTTTTGTGCCGATTCTCATAAAATGCAAATGTTTTATAGCAAAGAGCTTGCTTAGAAAATTATCGATCATCTCGGTTGGCAAAATCAGCGGGTCGCCGCCGCTAATCAAGACATTTGTGATTTCTTTATGTTGATTGATATAGTCAACAGCTTCGTCGAACTTCTGAATGATTTCCCCGGTTGATAAGCCAACAAGTCTTTTTCTAAAGCAGTACCGGCAGTAAGCAGCACACCGGCTAGTTGACAAGATTAGGGCAGTAGGTGAATATTTGTGCTGTAGTCCAGGCATTTTTGTTATTTGCATCTCGCCACTTGGGTCCCATGAGCCTGACAAACTAAATTCCTCAACTGAAGGGATGATCATTTTCCGAAGAGGATCATTTGGTTCTTTCTTGTCGATCAATGACAAATAGTAGCGGGTGATACTCATGGGATGTTTCTCGATCACCCTTTTTAGTTGTTTTTGTTCAAGGGGCGTTAGATCGATATGTTCTTTGAGTTGTTCAATAGTAGAGATATTTTTCTTGAATTCTTCTTGCCAGGACATATTCCCTCCTTCGGCGTGAACCAGAATCCTCGTTCCGAAGGAACGGGAGACCCACATTTATAATTGCTATTATTTTTTTATCTGTTTTTCTCCGATTCACCTTTTCTCCCCTGCTCCGTTTCTAAGAATCGGGGCAGTGGGATTTGTCCCGATTTCCCATTATATATTTTAATTTCAAGGAATCGGGATCCCGTTTCCTTTGTAGAAATTATAATGATAGAAACGGGAAACCCACGACCTTCGTTCTGACACTTTTCTATATTATTTTATATATATATATCAATTTCATCGGGGCAGTGGGATTTGAACCCACGACCTCATGGTCCCAAACCATGCGCGCTAAGCCGCTGCGCCACGCCCCGAGATTGCGTATTATAGCTGGCAAACATTCGATGTCAACAGAGAAATACACGCATTTTCTTGACTTTGCTGGGATTTTCAGTATAATCACCAATGCGGATGCTCATTCTGAGCGGCAAGAAGGCGCTGCATAAGCAAATCAGAGATATCCGCCCCTTGGAAAAGCAAATAGATGAATATATAGAATCGAAAAAGGGTTATAAGACAGTTTTTTGCTATTATGATATGCCAAACAAATTGCGAATAAAGCCGGTAAAGAAAAAGGCGAAATCAATAAGAAGCTATGTGATGAAGGTTGAGAAGAAAATGGGCACTATTGATTTTTTACTGCTCTTGGGTGGTGACGACGTGATTCCGTTTTTTCGCCTGGATAATCCATGTGATGATGGCGATGAGGCCGTTCTTTCTGATAATCCGTATGCGTCGCGTGATGATAATTTCATCATACCCGAGCGAGTTTGTGCACGCATTCCTGATAACCAGAGTGTTGAGTTTATGAAAAAACAACTCACAAAAGCAAATCCTTCACAAAAGAAGGCTTTCGGTTTGACTGCCAAGATTTGGAAGCGTGCATCCGAGAATGTTTATCGACCGATAGGCGACCCAAAAAAATTGAAGACCTCGCCACCGATCACAAGCGATAAATTTAGGAAAGCATGGTTGCAGAAAAAGGATTTTCTCTATTTTAATGTACACGGTAGCAAAATCTCAGCCAACTGGTATGGTCAACAAGGAGCTGAGTATCCTGTGGCAATGCAACCTGCCAACATAAAGGATGCATCAGGGATTGTCGCTTCTGAGGCATGTTATGGTGCATACATAATCGGAAAGTCTCAAGACGACGCGATGAGCCTGAGATTCCTTGATCAGGATAGAGTGCTTGGATTTTGTGGCTCAACGACGATTTCTTATGGTCCGTCAGCACCGCCATCGAGTGAATCGGATTTGCTGGTGAAGTACTTCTTCGAGTACCTGCAGCAGGGCATGACGTCGGGTGAGAGTTTGAAGAATGCGAAGTTGGACTTTGCGCGCAAAGCCCTTCGGCGTCATGGATTTCTAGATGATGATGATCAGAAAACGCTCCTCCAGTTTGTTCTATATGGTGATCCCACAATCAGAGTGCAAGATAATGTCATGAGGAGTTGAAGTGAAGATTGGCCGTTCACAGATCGACAGAGTAAAGAGAAAGATCGCGAAAGATTATCCCGAATTCAAAGGTATTGAACCCAGGGTAACGGAGAAAGATGTGAAACCCCAAGATGAGTGGTACAAGAAACTTGACCTGGGGGTCCCTAAGCATTTCAGGCACATTTATCGACTTCAATTCACTAAGTCAGTTAAAACTGCTGATAGAGTACCGATAGAGCGAATCTTGATGGTGACGCTGGATGAAAAATTCAAGATCATTAAGGTAATCGAATCAAGATGATAAAGGGAACAGAAGATACAAGGTACGCATTTGTCAATGGTATCATAAGAGCCCGTGAGGCAAGGCTTTTGACGAAGAGCCATTTTGACCGGTTGGTGGCTGCAGATTTCTCGAGTTTCAACACGATTCTATCCGATACGCCCTATGTGGGACAGCGCGATTTTACTGAAGCGCTCGAAGTTGAGGAAAAGGCATTACGGAATTTCTTCGATAAGTTCTGCCTTAACGAAGAAGTGGGGTACCTCATCGACTGGCCTGAGCAGATTCATAATTTGAAGGTGAAGTTGAAGGGTGGGGGTGACGAGCTGCTGTATTCTCAAGAGCCTGATACCGTTGAATCGTGGCCTGAGGTGCTCGACGAGGTGGCACGCTTTGCTCTTGACAAAGATCCGTTTGTGCTCTCCACAAATCTGGACAAAATATTGTCCAGATATTTGTTTCAAACTGCATCATTTGCACCGTTCTTTAAACATTATTTTACACTCTATTTTGAATTGGAAAATGTCCGCAGTTTCTTCAGGGCAAGGCAGTTCGAGAAGAAGCGCGAGATTTTGAGTCAGGTGTACATACCACTTGGCAATCTCCAACTGAAATTCTTCATCGATAATCTCGATGTAGCGCAGGAGCATTTGGGGCGTAATTTCTTCACCACATCCTATGTCGATATTGTTGAAAAAGGCGGTGGCTATTTTGATGAATACGAGTCTTTTTTACGTTTGGAGAGATTGTATGAGGAACATAGGCTGAGATTTCTGTTGCAGGCAAGGCGAATGACATTCGGCGTCGAACCACTTTTCACATATTATCAATTCAAGATGAATGAGATTAAGAAACTGCGACAGGTGTATTGGGGCAAATTGAATGAGTTACCGATGGATGATTTGAAGGAGAGCATTCCAGATGTCTGGTAAAGCATTAGCAATAGTTGGCAAACGCGAGACAGTAATGCCCTTTCTTGCGACGGGTGCAAGAGTGGTATATGTTAAAAAGGGTGAATGTGCTGCGACCGTTGAAGATTTGATCAAGGAAGGCACGAAGATAATTCTTTTTACCGAAGAATTTATCGATGAATTGGATGATATTTTGCTAAAATACCGCACCGAAACGCTCCCTTGTTTGATACCGATACCATCTGGTCGAGGCAAGACCAAAATGGCTATTGAGAGAATCAGGGGAGTGATCAAAAAGGCAGTAGGCGCTGATATATTCTTGGAGGAAAGATGAGAAAAGGCGAGATCGTTAAAGTTTCTGGACCATTAGTCGTGGCAAAGGGGATGACGGGCAGCAAGATGTATGATGTTGTACGGGTGAGTGAGGAACGGCTTGTCGGTGAAATCGTTGGTCTTGCTGGCGACCTTGCTTCGATCCAGGTATACGAAGACACATCTGGCATCGGACCGGGTGAGCCGATGTACATAACTGACGAACCTTTAATTGTCGAACTCGGTCCAGGACTTATCGAATCAATTTTTGATGGCATTCAACGGCCATTGGACATCATAAAAGAAAATACTGGTGACTACATTACAAGGGGTATTGAGATACCCGCGTTGGAGAGAGACAAGAAGTGGCATTTTAAACCGGTCGTGAAGTCTGGGGCCGAAGTAGATCCCGGGGATGTCATTGGCGAGGTACAGGAGACGAAGCTCGTCGTACACAAGATTCTGGTTCCCCCCGGGGTTAGAGGAAAGATAAAGAGTATAAAGGAAGGCGAATTTCTTGTGACCGATGTGGTGTGCACACTTGAGCATGAAAAAGAAAAAGTCGAGATGACCATGCTACAGCGCTGGCCCGTCAGGATTCCGAGGCCTTATCAAGAGCGGTTAGCACCGTCTTTAACGTTGTCAACTGGCCAGAGGGTGATTGATACATTCTTCCCAATTGCAAAGGGCGGGACTGCCTGCTGTCCTGGACCGTTCGGATCCGGGAAGACAGTGATACTACATCAGTTCGCAAAATGGGCGGATGCTGAAATCATCGTTTACATTGGCTGTGGTGAGCGCGGTAATGAAATGACCGATGTCTTGCTTGAATTCCCTAAGCTCAAAGATCCGAGGTCTGGGGAATCTCTCATGAAGAGAACAGTTCTGATTGCAAACACCTCGAACATGCCCGTGGCAGCCCGTGAGGCTTCAGTCTACACGGGTATCACTATCGCCGAGTACTTCAGAGATATGGGATATTCGGTTGCAGTTATGGCTGATTCAACATCACGCTGGGCAGAGGCGATGCGTGAAATTTCTGGGCGCTTGGAGGAGATGCCGGGTGAAGAAGGATACCCCGCGTATCTTGCCGCAAGGGTGAGTTCATTCTATGAGAGGGCAGGGCGTGTAAAGACTCTGGGTAAACCAGCAAGAGAAGGCGCCCTGACTGTTGTTGGTGCGGTATCACCCCCGGGTGGTGACCTTTCAGACCCAGTGGTTCAGGCGACCTTGAGAGTGGTAAAGGTTTTCTGGAGTCTTGAGGACAAACTTGCCTACCAGCGACACTTTCCAGCGATCTCATGGTTGAATTCATATTCGCTATACATTGACGATGTCAGCGATGATCTCAACAAGAAGACAGAAAAGGATTTCACGAATTTGTCACGGGAAGCCATGAAATTATTGGAAGAGGAGGCAGAGCTCCAGGAGATCGTCAGGCTCATTGGTGTTGATGCGCTATCCCCTGAGGACCGTCTTGTACTGGAAGGAGCACGGTCAATTCGTGAAGACTTTTTACATCAGAATGCTTTCCACGAGATTGATACTTATGCGTCCCTCAAAAAACAGCATAAGATGCTCGCACTATGCATGTTTAACTACGACAAGGCTCGCGAAGCGCTAAAACGAGGCGTAGCATTCGATGATATTGTGAAGATGGATATGTGGAACAAGATCGCGAGAATGAAATATCTCGAGGAATCGGGGATGGAAAAGATTGATACGATCCGGGATGAAGTAACAGCAGACTTCGACCGTCTGATCAAAGGAGACGCTACTGACAAGGAGACCGGGAGACAAGGAGACAATGAGACAACAAAGCGTAAAGGGGATGAGAGATGATTAAAGAGTATAGTAGCATATCGAATGTTGCTGGTCCCCTTTTGCTTGTCGAGGGGGTCAGTGGTGCAAAGTATGAAGAGTTGGTCGAAATCTACACTGGAACCGGTGAGAAGAAGAGAGGGCGTGTATTAGAGGTCGACAGAGACAAGGCACTCGTTCAGATTTTTGAAGGATCGACTGGTATCGATGTGCAGAATTGCCGGGTACGATTCTTGGGCAAGACGCTGAAGATAGGTGTTTCGGCTGATATGTTGGGAAGAATATTTGATGGTCTGGGCAGCCCCAAGGATGGTGGTCCGTCTATCATCGCGGATGCGATGATAGATGTCAACGGCGCTCCGATCAATCCAACCGCACGCGACTATCCCAATGAATTCATACAAACTGGTATTTCCTCGATTGATGGCATCAACACACTGGTGCGGGGGCAGAAGCTCCCTATTTTCTCGGGTTCTGGTTTACCGCATAACAAGGTCGCCGCACAGATTGTGAGACAGGCAAAGGTGTTGGGTAAAGAACAAGAGTTTGCAGTTGTGTTTGCTGCGATGGGGATCACGTTTGAAGAAGCCAATTTCTTCATTCAGGATTTTAAGAAATCGGGTGCGTTGGAACGTGTTGTCTTGTTTCTTAACCTTGCTGACGACCCGGCCATCGAAAGAATTTCGACACCACGGGTTGCATTTACCGTTGCCGAATACCTTGCGTTCACCAAAGGTTTGCATATTCTGGTGGTGCTTTCGGATATGACGAATTATGCCGAGGCGTTGCGCGAAATCTCGGCCGCGAGGAAAGAGATACCAGGCAGAAGAGGTTATCCCGGCTATCTCTATACAGACCTTGCTAGTGTATACGAACGTTCAGGACGTATCAAGGGTAAGAAGGGGTCGATCACTTTGATTCCCATATTGTCGATGCCGGAAGATGACAAGACCCATCCCATTCCAGATTTGACCGGCTATATCACCGAAGGTCAAATCATCCTCTCGCGTCCCCTCTATCGTAAGAAGGTATCACCACCGGTCGACGTACAGCAATCATTGTCCCGGCTAAAAGACAAGGGCATCGGTAAGGGAAAGACACGAGAAGACCATGCCGATCTGTTCAATCAGCTCATCGCATGTTATGCACGCGGCAAGGAAGCGGCCGAATTGGCCGTCATCTTAGGCGAAGCCGCACTTTCGGATGTCGATAAGATTTACCTTAAATTCTCTCAAGAATATGAAGAACGCTATGTCTCACAGGGTGAGTATGAGGATCGGACCATCGAGCAGACCCTTGATTTGGGTTGGGAATTACTGCGTATGGTGCCACGTAATGAAATGAAGAGGATTCGTGATGAATATCTCGTTAAATATTATGATAAGAAGCCTAAGTAGTATAACAAGAGTCACCGTAACAAGTGATGAGGTGTAAGGGGTCATGAAGTTAGACATTCCACCTACAAGGATGCAACTTCTGTATCTCAAAAGACGTGGCAAGGTAGCAAGACGCGGGCACAAGTTGCTGAAGGACAAGCAGGACGAATTGATGCGCAGGATCCTTGAGTTCGTCTACCGGATAAGGGAGCTGCGTCTCAGGATAGAGGAGGAATTGAGAAGTGCGTTTGGTTATTTCTACTTTGCTTCAAGCAAACAGGCGCCAAAGGCGACCGATGAAGCTCTGCTGGCAGTGACCAAGAGTATCGATATCGAATATAGTGTGGAGCGGATATTGAATCTGAAGATTCCTAAATTTTCGGAGAAGATATCTGGTTGGTCGATTGGATACGGGTTTTTGTCGACATCCGGAGACCTTGATCTGGCTTTGCTGAAAATTGATCAGCTCATTGCGCGACTCCTCGAACTGGCGGAACTGGAGAAAACATTGGAGTTGCTAGCGACCGAGATTGAAAAGACAAGACGCAGGGTCAATGCTCTTGAATATATCCTCATTCCAGCAATAGACGAGACGGTTAAATTCATCAATCTGAAATTGTCTGAGATGGAAAGAGGTGATTTAACCCGACTCATGAGGGTGAAAGAGATTGTACGTAGTAAGGTGTAGGGTCTATTTTCTAGTATGAAGGAGGAATTGTGATTGAGGGTTTGGTGGCAGTGTTGATTCTTTCTTTTCTGACATTGATTTTCGGTATCATCGGTGGGTATCTCCAGATTATCATTCCCCAGGTGATTCTGCTCGTGGTTATTGCTTATCTCTTGATACGTGTTAGAGTGAAGATTGCGAGGGCAGAAAAAGAAAAACTAAGAAGCAAGATTGACGAGTTAGAAACAAAGATACAGACACTGGCAGATTAAACTGCGCAGACCTAACAGGAATTGATATTTTTCATTACTACATTCTCGATACACCATTTGTCGGTGATACCCGTTGGGATCAGCTGATGGAACTCCTGCCAGGAGAGAGATAGCTGATATAGCAGAGGTACAAGACTAATTGTGTTGACTATCCAGCCGACTCGTATATAATCCAAACAGATGAAGATACTGGTTACAGGCGGTTGCGGCTTCATTGGTTCGCATATCGTTGATGCCTATGTAGCAGAGGGTCATGACGTCGTGGTCATTGATAATCTTTCAACGGGTGTGATTGAAAATCTGAATGCCCATGCCAGGTTTTATGAGCAAGACATAACTGGCGATATCGAGAGCATTTTTGAAAAAGAGAAGGTTGAGCTGGTTAATCATCACGCCGCACAGATCAATGTGAGGACATCGGTTGACGATCCCCTGTATGATGCGCGGGTCAATATCCTCGGTACGCTGAATCTCTTGAGTCTTGCATCGAGATACGGCGTAAAGAAATTCATATACGCATCGAGCGGTGGCGCGGTGTATGGTGAGCCGCAGAAATACCCTATCAATGAAGAGATGCCGTTCGGGCCTCTATCGCCGTACGGTGTTTCCAAGGTTGCGGCGGAGAAATACATATTGACCTTTGCGAATTTATACCGCCTGGATTATGTTATTCTACGCTACAGCAACGTATACGGCCCAAGACAGATAATCAAGAGCGAGGCGGGTGTGATCTCTATCTTCATTGATCGCATTCTGAAGAACGAATCTTGCACGATTTTTGGCAGTGGTGACCAAGTACGGGACTATGTATATGTGGGTGATGTTGTAGCGGCGAATATTCTGGCTTTGAGTTGTGAGTCTAATGTTTTCAATATCGGCACCAATGTAGAAACCAGCGTAAATGACTTGATCGATACATTCTCTTCGATCTTGGAGAAGAAGGTAGACCATCAACATGTAGAACCCCGCCCTGGTGAGGTCTTCAGGAATGTGTTGGATTATACCAGAGCATTTTCGCAAATCCACTGGCAACCAAAAACCAAATTGAAAGAAGGAATGCTGAAGACCTTTGAGCACTTCAAAGAAGTATCTAGATCCTGAAGTATTAGCCAGACTCTCACGGTTGGACATAAAGGCCCGGCTGGTTGTCGAGGGTTTCCTGAGCGGTTTGCATACCAGTCCGTTCAAGGGCTTTTCGCAGGAATTCGCGGACTATCGTCAATACATGCCTGGTGATGAATTGAAGAGGATTGACTGGAAGGTCTTTGGGCGCAGTGATCGCTTTTACATAAAGGAGTATCAGGAGGAGACGAATCTGCGTGCTTACATTCTACTCGATACGAGCGGGTCTATGGGCTATGGTAAGAAAATCACAAAAATAGAGTATGCAAAATACCTGGGTGCTAGTTTGGCCTATATGCTCTATAAACAGAAGGATAACGTAGGTATTGCAACATTCGACACTGGCATTCGAGAGATTATTCCTCCCTCAGCTCGGCGCACGAATTTTATGATGATATTGCGGGCGATTGAAGACGCCACACCTGGCGGTGAGACAGCAGTGACCGATGTTTTATACCAGTTGGCGCAGAAGTTGAAGAGGCGGGGGCTCGTTATCTTACTTTCTGATATGTTGGATAATCCTGAAGATGTAGTAAGATCATTGCGTTCTTTACGGTACCGGAAACACGAGATACTGGTGTTTCAGATTCTTGATCCTGATGAGCGTGATTTTCCGTTTGATAAGTCGGCCATTTTCTCAGACCTGGAGGATGACTCGCAGATGATCATAAATCCTGGATTGATCCGTGATAGATACAGGCAACGATTTGAAGAATTTATTAGGTTCTATCACCAGCACTTGTTGGAATCGCATATCGACCATACTGTCTTGTATACGAGCACCCCTTATGATAAGGCCTTGTTCGCCTACCTGCAAAAGAGAACCAGGTTGCTATGACCTTTCTCAATCCATGGTATCTGCTCGGTACGGCTCTTGCCATAGTACCCATCGTGATCCATTTATGGTTCCGTAAACGTCTGAAGAAAATACCTTTTTCAACACTGCAATTCCTCAAGAGAACTGAAGCGCGCAGGTTTGGTTGGTTGAAGCTCCGGGAATGGCTGGTTCTCTTGCTGCGTTGCCTGTTTGTAGTATTTTTGTTTTTGAGCCTGGCGCGACCGCAACTGCAGAGTGGTTTTCTTAAGATCGGTAGGTTAGCTTCCGTGTTTCTGATAATCGATGATTCTTATAGTATGGGTTACGGTGATAATTTCGAGAAGGCAAAGGATTTTGCACGGCAGGTCATTTCCCGCTACTCGACAAACTCGGAATTCTGCATTGTTCCCTTGTGCGAACGTGCTGATGCAGATGAAAGCTTTTGGATGACACGGAAATCGACATTGATCACATTGAAGAAAACGAGATTGACTTACGCAGGACGTAGCATTAGCGCGGCCCTGGCAAATGCGCCAGCTAGAGAACCTAAATACGAAGTTGAGTACATATATATCGGTGATGGCCAGAGTTCCAATTTCAAGGGTTTTTCGGATGATGCGACGGCGCAGGTAAAGCTCTACTGGGTGATGGTTCCTGCGGGTAACAACGTCAGTATTTCGAGGGTGTCTCTTAAGGACCCAGTGGCGATTCCCTCAGATAAATACAGCCTGCTGGCTACGGTAAGTAGTTATTCGTCGCAGGCATGGTCCGGGAAGATAGGCGTTACGAGTGGTGAGTACTATCTTGAAAAAGATTGCAGTCTGAACCCACGGGCCATTCAGGACATCGAGTTTGTTCTTCCAGTAACGGTGTTGTCAGGCAAGATGGAGATATTTGATGATAGTCTTTTGACAGATAATACTTATTTCTTTTCCAAACCGTTGCCTCGGAGCGTGCGTGTTTTGTTGGTTGGCGACAGTCCGTATATCATGCATGCACTCACGTCGGGTGATGCGTCCAGTTTGCCCTTTGTGGTGGATACGACAACACAGATCAGAGATGTCGATCTGAGAAGGTATGATGTTCTTATTCTGGCTGGTCTGCAAGAAATATCAGAAGTCGACAGGATAAGGCTTTTGAACCACCGGCTTGAACGCGGTTCCGCCCTCATCTCGATTCTGGGTGAAGAGGTTGGCGAAAACTTGAGAGATTTCTTGTCTGGATGTTGCCGTGTCGGCGAGAGTGTTTCACCCAAGGGTTATGTAACGCTGGATTGGATTGACGAAGCTAGCCTGGTCTTTAAGGTATTTGCAGGAAGCGGGGCTCTAAGGGATGTACAGTATTTTCGTTACACCCAGGTTGAGGCCGATGAAGGAGTGCTTGCGCGCTTCACTGGAGGTGATCCGTTTCTTGTTGCCTGTGATGATATGGTTGTGTTAACCGGTCTGCTAAATCCTCAGTCAACCAATTTCGTCTACAAGAGTGCTTTTATACCGGTTATCTTAAGACTAATAGTAAATCTTGTGGTAGAACCCTATGACAATGAGTTGTATGTGGGTGATAGAGTGTCGGCCTTTGGTACAGTAAGAACACCAGCCGGTGAACTGTTAAACAATGAAGATGAGCTGACGATGCCCGGATTTCACTTCATTGATGATGAAACGTTATGTGTGAATGTAAGGCCAGAAGAGGGTGACTTGAGAATTCTGGGTTCAGAGAGAGCCGATATACTGAATGTACAGCGCATCGAACCGGAAAGAGACTTGATGGGGAGTGACCTTGCACGGCTCTTCTTGATTCTTGCTTTGATGGCTATTATTCTCGAATTGGGGTTGCTCTTTCTGCGTTAGCTAGTATCAGCCAGGCCTGCAGAGCTTGTAGACACTCCTGATAAAACTATCTGAAACTCAATCCTACCATAGCATTATGTGTCGCATAAGGTGTTATATTGTAGTCATAGTGAAGAAAGAAGAACCCCATGCGTAATGAACACCCGACCGTGGTACGATAACGGCTTTGACTCTTGAGACTCACGGAAACGGGTTGCTGGACAGTCATATATTCATAGGGTATGCCGCTTATGGTATCCGGTATTTCGTACTCAAAGATATATTTGAAGTTGGCGTAAGTGTTTTCGATCCCAAAACCCACGAGTGGTTCCAAGGGTCCTAAACGTTTTGAAGCGAGTACCTGGAAGTTCCATGTTTTGCTGTTCACGATGACTGTTCTGTCCCGGGTTTCGATATCGAACTTCTGATAAGCAGCACCAATTGCCAGAGCGAAGGGCAGTGGTACGTGTTTGAACAGAGGAAATTTGTTTATTTCTTGTTTGAACCCAATGCCAAAGAAATTCATCCGCGAGCCCTGGAATGTAAAAGGTACATAGCGGATAGCAAATTCTGCACCGAAAAGAAGACCGATATTAACCTGGGGCATGATGAGTGGTGCAAACGAGCGGTCAAAACCGGCCGGTATGCTTGGCGGAATGCCGATCGAGTTACCCGTGGTCGGCACGACTATTTCTCCGCCCGGTCCAAAGACCGTACTCAGGCTTTCCAGTTCGACCTCATAATATACGAGAGAGTCCAATGTTAGGGAGCAAAGTAGCGCGGCCCCGTTGAAGTATTTAGCTGATTGAGGGATGCTGATGTACATGAAGCGGACGCCGAGATCAAAACCGAAGAATTCATGGCTGTAGGCTGAATGAAACAGCCCGGTTGAGATGCCGGTGCTGAAGCAGTTGATTA
>DAOVAN010000124.1 GCA_030671005.1 Caldifarciminota bacterium | reverse complement strand
CGGGTGAATTCAAGGAAGCCTAAACTCCACCCTTGTCATTGCGAGGAAAGGAGTGACGAAGCAATCTCCTACTGGGGTATGGTAACCCTGAGCCAAGCCTCGCCCGGATTGTTGGACGAGGAAGGTGCAGAGACTATTCCGCAAGGAAGTACCTGCCGTTCAATACGGCTGGGAAGCGCCCGATTCCGAAATGCCTATGGCAACACGGGCATCGGAAATGAGATAGTCCATTCTCCAATGAAAATTGGAGGTCAATGTAACCGGAGGGTCGCAGGTTCGAGTCCTGCCCGAGGAGTGGATTCGACGCGCCTTCGGCTTGCTCACCACTTTGTGTGTCGTGTGCAAACCGAAGGCGAATCCCTAAAGATGAGGAGAATCCATCCTGAGCAAAGTCCTGAGTAATACCGAAGGACGAAGTCGAAGGATGCTTTTGTGAACACTGTTTTGAGTTTCTTTAGTTTCAGTTATCATGCTATCTGGGTTTGCTGAAAATATGAATTGGTGCGTTTACATTATCGAATGTTCTGATAGATTGCTGTATACAGGAATAACTTCAGATGTCAACCGTCGTCTGAATGAGCACAATTCAAATAAAGGTTGTCGATACACAAAGGGAAAAACCCCAGTCAAATTGGTATTCAGTGAGGTCTATAAAACCAAGTCTGCAGCAAAGAGAAGAGAGAGCCAGCTTAAGGGGTGGACACGGCTAAAAAAGAAAGCTCTAATAGAAAAGAATCACGAAAGGCTCAAAAAACTCAGTCACAGTAACAAATAAATATATACTCCCCAGTTAGTAGATTGTCCCAAAAACGTGATACATATCTAATTATCTACCAATCTGAGCCTTCAGCCTTTTCACCTCAACCCGTAATATATTCTTCTTTGATTCACCTTGTGAGTCGGCTATCACTGGCAGAACCCTGAGAATGCCATCGACATAGTCGAGCAATGCGATGGCTTCGTCGACATGCGTGTTTGTAGCGATTTTCTTACGCGCCTGTGCAACAACCACCTCAAGATCTGAAAGGAAGAACGGCATGAGCATTCGCGGGTAGATACTCAATTCATAGAGATATGGCTGGCCCTCATCGTCATCGACAGTACCGTCAACATAGACCGCATAAATCCCAACGATTCTCGCATCAAGAGGTGTCCTTATCACCGCATCGAAGAACTGACCCTCTTTCCTAACGACTTTAGAACCCCATAGTGAGCCTTCAAAGCTGTAGTGTAGCGTTAACTGCTCAATCTGATGCTCCGGAATAAACCTAACCAACAGATCCGGAGAATCCTTCAGAAAATATACATCAACACCACAAAAAATGGCAATCGCTAATAGTAAATTCATATTAACTCCTTATGCATAACATACGCATCGTCACCATCTATATAATACCGTTTGCTCACGTGTAAAATATCGTAGCCTGCATTCTTGTACATACCGATGGCAGCCGTATTATTCATCCGCACTTCAAGGTAAGCAAAAGTGCATCCTCTCTCGATTGCTACACTCTCCATCTCACGGAGCAAAATCTGTCCAATACCCCGACGCTGACATCCAGCTACAACAGCAATGTTGGTGATGTGCAATCGAATGTCAGCACACGAACCAAGTGAATAGCCGATTATTTCTCCATTATTCTCAACAACAAAAGCAATGGTGTTACTGAATTGCAGGTCTTCTTCGAAGAAATAGCGAGGCCAAGGATTGGGGAAAAGGCACCTTTCGATCTCGTACACCTTATCAAGATCGTCAAAGCGCATTGCCCTTAGCATAATTTCTTTCTGCATCGGTTTTTTTGATGTAAAATGGCTCAAGGAATTGAATATCATCGAAGTCTTGCTGTCGGACACGCGGCAAAGCTAAGGACACAACTTTTGACGCACTCGGGAGATAACAATCATCACCTTTGATCTCCACGTTGCTATATCTCGAGGCTAATCCACTAAGGATTTCTACGCCGGGACCTATGATCATAGCGTAATCATTATGCATTCCCAAAACTTCCTCTGGTGTCGCCAAATAATAATCGCTCGTCCGCTTGCCTTTCTCATAAGATGCGGCGTAGACTTCGCCGCGATAAGCGTTTATTACAGCAACTACGGGTGAAGTTGGGTATGAAGGTTGTATCCCGATCACGTCGAGAGTATTCACAGCTACGACCGGTGTGTTGTTGACGAGCGCAATGCCTTTTGCGAGACTCAAGCCAACCCGCAACGAAGTAAACATTCCTGGACCGATACTTATCGCAATCGCTCCGATATTCTTTCCTCCGGCGGAATCAATCACGCGCTTTGCTTCTTCAAAAATAAGAGCATCCCGATGCCCGCCGAAATCACGCCGCCTCCTATACTCATACAATACATCTTCATCGTCATGCAGACATAGCGAGAAGATCGGCGACGATGTCTCAATTCCTAAGATCTTCAATCTTGATCACCCTCTTCTTCCTGTTGATGATATCGATATTCACACTAATCCCTCTTTTTAAGACATCAATACGATCAGCCCACTCAATAACCGTAACACCATCTTGCAGAATGTATTCTTCAATGGGAAGGTCGCCGGCCTGTCCTCTCTGCAACCGGTATAGATCGATATGAGCAACAACTAATGTCCCACGATACTCGGTAGCAATAACAAAACTTGGGCTTGTTATTTCTTCACCAATGCCGAGGCCTGCGCAAATGCCTTTAACAAAAACGGTCTTACCACTGCCCAGCTCACCATAAAGATACATAACGTTGCCGGGTTTTAATGTCTTGGCGATCTTCTTTGCTATTTTCTTAGTCTCTTCTGGCGAATTACTAATATATTCAGCCATGTTTTTCTGTCTGAACATCCTTATAATAGATATTCAAAATACCATAAATGCCGAGATCATCGTCAAACTGATCAACATCGTGCACGTTGGATGACACACTTTTTCCGGAACCACCTGTAGCAACGCACAGAAAATCGCGCCGCTCCTGTTTCCTAATGTCTCTGACTAAACCGCTTATCATCGCCATCGTGCCGTTGAAAATACCAGATTGAAGGCACTCCTCGGTACTGCGACCAATAAGATTCTTAGGCTTTCTGATTCTTACCCGGGGCAATTGTGCAGTTTCCCGATACATCTGTTCAGACAGAATATGCATACCTGGACATACGATCCCACCCAAATGATACCATCCACGCGTCGCAACATCGACTGTAATTGCGGTCCCCGCATCGATTACAATTACGTCTCTATCATAGCGTGACAGTGCACCGACGACAGTGGCAATCCTGTCGGCACCCAGGGTTACTGGATCACGATATCTGAATTTGAGACCACATTCTGACGTGGCCGAGACGATAGTCGGAAGGATTTTGTATTGCTTACAGATGCTGCCGAATTGCTTTGTCAGATGAGGCACCACCGAAGCAATTGCTACGCCCTCCAGTCTGCTATTGCTTATTATCCTCCTTATCTTAGTAATCGACAGCTTAGGTTTAGACGGGAAAACAAACTTCCGGGATAATGTATGATTTTCGTACAAACCCACATGTACATTCGTATTACCAATGTCAAAAACAGCTACCATGACAACCGTCTCACATCGCCGTAGTAGAATTTCTTTATTATACCTGATTCATCCCTTAACAACAATGCCCAATCGTCATCAATATTACACACCGTACCTTTTGTGACTCCTTTGGCAGTAACGACCTCCACCGGCTCACCGAGATCAGAGATGTAGTTCAATACTTCCTTTATCTTTAAACCCCTGGCCTGCAATTCATTGTAGAGATCATTAAATTGGCTAATGAGCGATTCCAGAATTTCTTCAATGCTGAAATCCTTTCCTGATTGGAGCTTAAGTGAAGTCGCATTTGTTAACCGTTGACCAAATCTCTCAATATTAACGTTCAAACCAATTCCACAGATCACAGCATCACGGTAGCGCTCACACACAATGCCACATACTTTGTGGTTGTTCAACAAAACATCGTTGGGCCAATGTACGAGCAGCTTAGAAAACCCGAATTCTTCCAGGGTCCGGATGATGCTCAGTGAAGCTAGCAAAGGAATTGAGGTTAATCGTTTCTTGGGGAATAATAACAATGAAACGTACAGCCCACCCCTCGGTGAATACCACGTCCTTCCCTGTCTACCTCTACCGTTATTCTGGAATAAAGCCGTGACTGCCAGTTCGCATCGTTCTTGGATATATCTCTTTGCCGTATCTTGGGTAGAAGAAACCCTACGAAATCTAATGATCCTATCGATCATTAATACTCATAGAAAATCGTCATAGCTGCGCCTTCGAACGGGTAATGCCCTTCGATGATTCTCACCGAATCTGTATCAAACCAGATCTCAGCCGCGATACTCACAACAAGTCTCAACTCAGCACCGTCAGTAATGACAACTGGGGTAAATGCCTGAGCGACGAACTGATACGAGGAGTCAAATACAAGAGTGCTCGATGTCTGTTGTACATAGGTAAGAGAATCTATGGTTAACCTAACCCTACTATAAGTCCCTGGGGCCACATCAAAATGCCTATAAGTGATTGAAGTGAAGTCTGATGTCTCCAATTCCACGATTATTGGTTCAGTGCCTTCCCAAACCGGAACATATGTATCACCATCCGGTAATTCAATGCTCAATACCCTCATCCCCAAATCGCCAGCTGCACCCTCCAAAAGCGTAACATCATTCATTCCGAACTCAACAGATGCATTGCTTCCACA
>DAOVAN010000046.1 GCA_030671005.1 Caldifarciminota bacterium | reverse complement strand
AACTCTTCAGGCGACTCAATGTAGTATCTCCTGCCCCATGGATCACGCAGGTCTTCCTCGGTGAGTAAACCCTCTCTCAGGAAAGCAGCCAGCGCATCTTCGGTCTGCGGATATTCACCATGGCGGTTAAAATACTCATTCTGCGCCTCATAGATTCTGATACGTGCCTGTTCCAAATTCCTATAGAATGTTGCTTGTATCTTTTCACTCACTAACTGGGGTGTAGTATAGCTGACCGGATAATGGTCTCTTGGCTCCAACGTTGAGAACATCACATTTTCTGCCCTGGCCTCACGTGCCTTTTTCTGAACAATGTTGACCGGTGTGAAACCATGGATTTCGTAACGTGGCTTCATGATTTCTTCTTCTAATCTGAAATACACTTTTTCCAGACCTGGTTGCAATTCGGAAACGGCGAAGACCGCTTCATCGACAACTGCCACGCAGAGTGCGGCTATTCTGGGACGACCATTCTGATCGGTCACCTTGAATACAATAGTGCCATCCTGCCCTGGTTCGTATTCACCCTTATCCGTATGCACGTTGATCGATAAATCGTCAGCGGCGTGCACATAGCAGAAGCGCGTATCGCGCACGATATTGCTGCCCTGGGTGACGACATATGCATACAGCCACAATGAACCAGTAATCTCCGGTGTCAAATTAAGTTTGAATCTACCCTTGCCATTCCTGATAGTAATCGATTTCGTCAAAACGGTCTGATTGTCCTTTATTATATCCAGGTATACGCGACCCGACCTTTTCGTTGTCAGGAATGTGAAATCCATCGACTCGCCAACCGTGTATATTCCACGCGCCATTCTCAACACGATATGATCCTGGTCTGTTGCCAGTTCGAATGACCTCTGAATGGTCACCTTTTCTCCTTTGTCATCGGTTGCCCGGACTTCTATATCGGTCTCCGCATCACGTGGTGTGTACTGGAATTCGGCGATGCCATACTCATCGGTTCTGCCTGTAAATCGACGACCATCAACTCGCATCTCCACGTGAGCTAGGCAGGGTGAACCATCCGGATAGTTCGCTGAAACATATATGCGATTTTCTAAGTTTGGCCGGAGCAAACCACCTTCGGGAATGACCATGAGGTTGATCACATCCTGGGCAACTTTCTTCTTCGCGGAAATTTTCTCGCTATGATTCGCGGGATCGATGACCTCAACATCCAGACGCATGAATGCATCTCCCTTTTCTAAGGGTTGACCAACAAAGTAATCGGGCAGGCGGTAAGTGAAGTGATAACGACCCTCGGCATCGGTATGTCCCTCGATGATGGCTTCTTGCTGGAATCCGATGTCGTATTTATGTGATGTTATCTTCACCTTTCCCTGGACAACCGGCTTGCCAAAGAAGTACTGAACGTCAACATCCCCTTCCATCTTTTCACCAGGCATGTAGAATTCCTTATCGGTCGTCAATTCGATCTTGAATTTTGGCAAGACATATCGCTTCACATTAACCGTTTTTTCTACTTCTTCTCCATCGAGGATTGCCCTGATCGTGTAATCACCCATGTTGACTTCATCGGCAAGTATAAACCGTATATAGCCAACACCAAAATCGTCGGTCTCTACGGATTGCTTATACACCTTGTTCCCCTTGCTATCCTCAACCTCATAGATCATGGTGCGACCCTGTACAGCACTCAAATCTGGCCGGCGCAGGGAAAGCGACCTGATGTGAATCGTCTGTCCTGGTTGATACACGGGTTTATCCGTCACAACATAGGTAAGGTGACCGCTCGATATCTTAATTCTCGTATCATAATGGTCCTTACCCAAGCTCGAAACGATCTCGAAGTGAAGCTGAGCCTCATCGATATTCTCCGGGATACTCAAATCTGTTTCGCATGTCCCAGAGCGATCGGTCTTGCCCTCAAAGACCACCTTTTCCAAATCATCTTTCTTTAACGAAATCTTAATGCTGGCATCTTCGATTGGCGCATTGTTACGTTGATTGCGTACGATAATACGGAAATTTATGGGCGTACCTCTGATGAACTCGTCTTGACCCAATATCTTAACGACCATTCGATCTTCAAGCTGGAATAATGAATATATGTATTCTTCACCCTTGAACTGCACCTGTACTCTAAGCAGATCGCGATCGGTCGGTTTCTTTGCCATATTCACATCAAAAGGCACCGAGTAGTAGTCACTGGTTACATATATGTACTTGTATGCCCAACCTATTACTTCATCATTGACGTCGAGAACCTTGACGTCGATCTTCCCCAACTTACCTTTCATACCTTCGACCGGTATGTTGAGTCCCAGTGATTCTGATCCGCCGTATAGATTTATTGCCGAAACAATGCTCAGCGAAGTTATTATTAGCACTAAGAGCACCGTCTTTTTCATCTTAGCCTCCCTTTGATAAGAAATACAGATGTTTCTCGGAAATATTCCCTCCCAATTGGGGTCAGACCTCGAAATTAGAAATTATCTCATCAACCTCATGCCTTAGCTTCCTGTCATCCTTCATTCTTTGTTCTATATTCAACCCAGCTTTGCTAACCGCAGAATATTGCATGCAAAACTCCTCCCCAATTTCCCGATTGGTTAGTGCCGAATACTTGCGTAACAGATATATTGCTACCTGTTTAGCCCTCATCGGTCGTGTCCTACGTCCCCGTAAATCAGCCAAGGATATCTTATAGCTCCTGGTCACTGCATCTATTATTACTCCCTGAATGACCTCATTGTCCATTAGCGCGTCCTTGTGAGAGACTTCCTCGCTTGCTATCTGCTCCCGCAGATGCCGTAGCTTATCCTTAATGAATCTCGTCGAGCCCAGCAAAAATCCGGCGTACACTTTTGCCAATGGATCTACTTCCTTACCAATTCCTGCCATGACAAATCGATGATACTGACGACAGACCATACCTAAGTGCTTCTCAATCTGTTCAGCATCAATGTTCTTGTCTGTGCTACCGATATATCCCCGATAACTAGACCATACGTATTCATCAGGGGCGTCCACTAGTTTAGCCCGAACCGGATTGAGGTGAATGTACCGGCTCAACTCCAAAAAATAGCTGGCTCTCTCCACTACTATCGATTTGAATCTCCCCTGAAACAAATGTCCGCAACGTTGGTACTTAGTATTATAATAAGTCGTATAGGATCCGTTGATATATTGCATGGTCCTTGATATATTGGGCAAGGTGGTCTCCAAAAGTAAATGATAGTGATTGGGCATTAGACAATAGGCGTAGAGGAAAAAGCGGAATTTATCTTTGGCAGCGGCTATATAGTCAAAAAACTTTTCATAATCACGACCCCGTACAAAAATTCTCTTTCGGTCATCACCGCGGCTTATCACATGATAAAAACAATTTTCACTTTCTAGTCTATATGGCCTCGCCATCTTTCAATTATATATTCTTACCTTTCACTGTCAATTAGTTTCTAATTTCGAGGTCTGACCCCGTGAGTTATTTTAGTGTGCTGATATGTTTCATCAAGTGCGCTTTGTGGCGCGCTGCTGTGTTTTTCTTGATAATACCATCCTGAACAGACTTGTCGATAATCGTCTGAACCTCAGGATAGGCCTTCAGAGCGGACTTTTTTGTGGTGATCTTTTTTATCCTCTTTAGGGCATCTTTTAGCCTCTTTTTCTTCTTCCTGTTGACAATCCGCAGTTTTGTCGACTTTCGAATATTCTTCAGAACACTTATCGATCTTTTCATGCTCTATTATATCGAGAATGACGCATGTGTCAAGTCACTCGTAATCATCGTTTTACATACCTCAATATTATTATGTTAGGCTGAGATTGGAGAAAAAGGGGTCGTCAGATTTCTGGATGACGCTCAGTCAATCAAGTCTCTATACATCTGAAGCTTGCGCAGGCGCGTCGGGTGGCGCAGTTTTTTCAGCGCCTTCGCCTCAATCTGCCGCACTCTCTCTCGAGTGATATTGAACATCCTGCCTACTTCCTCGAGGGTCCGGGGCATGCCATCGTTGAGTCCGAAACGCAACCTGATGATCTTTTCTTCGCGTTTGGGTAGATCACGAAGAATGTCATTGAAACGATCCTTGAGAATCGAAATTGCGGCGCGGCGTGACGGTGAATCACCCATAGGGTCACTGATGAAGTCACCGACGAAACTTGATTCCTCGTCATCGATAGGTTTATCTAGCGATATGGGTATCAGTGCAATATTATGCGCCATTCTCACCTTATCGGTAGGGATATCAAGGCGAATAGCGATTTCCTCAACTGTTGGCTCGCGTCCCAGGTCCTGAATCATATCACGCTGTGCACGCGCCACCTTGTTCATGGTATCGAGAATATGGGCTGGTACTCTCACCGTGCGCGCTTGATCACCAATCGCCCGGGTGATTGCCTGCCGGATCCACCACGTGGCATAGGTGGAGAATTTATACCCTTTCCGATAGTCAAACTTCTCTACCGCCTTTATCAAACCGTTGTTACCTTCACCCACGAGATCGGCAAATTCTAATCCTCGATTGACGTATTTTTTCGCGATGGAAATCACCAAACGCATATTACCTTCGATCATTCGCTGCCGCGCACGGTTAATCAAATTCTCCCAGGCATGCACAATACGTGATGTCTCACATAAATGGTCATGGTCACCGCCCAACGCCGTAGTGAGTAACTTCCTCTCTTTCTTATACTGCTTGATCTCGTCCGCATTGCGGAGCCGCGGCAGAGTACGGACTACCTTTTCGAGGCGCGCAATGTTCTCCTTGAACGTCAGGATTGCTGAATTCACCACTGCATGCTGGAGAGAAAGGACCGTCAACTTACGCATTATCCTCTCTTCCTTTTCGAAAACCCGCCATTCTAAGGTCTTTGACCGGTCCCGCCGGGTCCTCTTATAGAACTGAAGCAATGATGTATAATCCCTTTCGATTGACTTCACCCGGCGAACAAACCGTTGCCGTTCTGCCCAGAATGCACGTTTGTCCATCATCGCCTCGATCTCAACCCGTGATATCTGATCCAGACTACGATGACAGAATTCAACCTGCTTGCATATCTCAATCAACTTATATATTGAACACGGATAAGGCAAAAATTGTCTTTCGATCATTCGATAGCCGGTCTCGATCTTCACCGCGAGTTCGTATTCCTCTTCCTTGGTTAGGAGATCATACTTAGCAAGTTCTTTAAAATAAGCCCTGATCGGCTCTTCTGGCCGGAGGGTCTTTCTTGGTCGACGGCGGGCAACATGTTCCTTGCCCTCTTGCACAATGGTTATCCCATTCTTCGAGAGTGCATCGAGTATCTTGTCTATATCTTCGGCCGTGGCGTCATCATGGATCAGCTTGTCAACTTCATTAAGGGCGATACTTCCCTCTGACTTCGCCTTATCAATTATTTTCTTAGCTTCTTTTGTTTTTAAGAATTCTTTCTTAGCTTTCATAATCTCCTTTGTTCACACAATACTTTGACAAATCATCTAAAATAAAGTTTATCGACACCTTAGATTTCAATGTTTGTTGCCTTCTCAACACCAATCTTGAGCAGCTGTCGTTTCAAGGTATCGAGCTCTTTATAGTATTGCTGTCTCGCAGCCTCATCCCCACGCTCGACCGCGTCGCTGATCTTCTTCATGAGTCTATCCTTCTGGACCCTACCCTTATGGGTCATAATGGCTTCTATTAGACTCTCTTTGGAAACCGGATCTTCGCGCATCACGATTGACAATAATTTCTCTCTTAAGTTCTCCTCGACTAATTCCGACAAATTTGCCACATCAAATCCGTCTTCTTTCTCAAGTTTCTTGAAAAGTCTCTTGACCCCTCCTTCCTTGAAATCGTCTGGGTGCAAGTGTTTCTTGACTAGTGAAAAGTGTTCCCAGCCATTCAGGATCATCGCCATCAATTTCTCCTCCTGAGATATTTTGATATTACGCGATACCTTCATTGGCTCCTTAACCTTCTGGGTGATCTCTTTCTGCAGGACCTCAGTTTCAATACCAAAAACGCGCGCCACATATTTCAGGTAACGATCATATCGGATCGGATCCTGTATCTTCGCAATTATCTGGATCAGATCTTTTATCAACGCAATCTCCTGTTCTAGAGTATCGGTTTTAACCACTCTCTTATAGAAATGGAAGAAATCAACAGCTCCTCCTAAGAGCTCGCGCAATGCATCGGCGCCATTTTGGTTGATGAAGTTATCTGGATCCGAGTCCTCAGGAAGCGAAGCAACATGAACGTCAACCTGAGCATTAATGAGCAAGCCAATGGCTCGTAACGCCGCTTTGATCCCAGAAAGGTCGCCGTCAAAAAGTATAAATACTTTCTTGGCAAACCGACTGAGCAGCATTGCTTGCTGCTCAGTCAACGAGGTGCCCAAGGGTGCGCATATATTATCAAAACCATGTTGATATACGCTCAGCAGGTCGAAGTAACCTTCGACGAGCAGCACCTCACCCTTGGCGCGTACCTGATCCTTTGACTGATACAAACCATAGAGACACTCACCCTTCTTGAATATGGCGGTCTCTGGTGAATTCAAATATTTGGGTTGGATATAATCATCAATACCACGTCCGCCAAACCCGATAATGCGTCCGGACATATTGAGTATCGGAAAGATGAGCCGGTCACGGAATATCTCACGGCTCGTCGAGATTAGACCGGCCTGGCGTAAACGATCGATCGAGAATCCCTTTTGTCTCAGATAAGTAACCAGGCCTCCAGACGCCGGTGCATATCCGAGTCTGAAAGACTTGATTTTATCGATACTCAGCTTGCGGCGCGTCAGGTAGTCTTTACCGCGTCTACCAATCGCTTCATTCAAACACTTAGCATAGAACTGACACGCTTGTTCATTCACTTCGTACAGTTCTTTGTACCTTAGTCCTTTTGTGGTATCAATCTCGATGCCTAAGTTCTTTGCTAAACGCTTGACTGCGTCGGGAAAATCGAGTTTCTCGTATTCCATGAGGAAGTTGATCGCGTTCCCACCTTTCTTGCAGCCGAAACAGTAGAAGATACCCTTTTCTGGACTCACGTAGAAAGACGGATTCTTTTCACTATGGAAGGGACAAAGGCCGCGGTAGTTCCGACCCATCTTTTTCAGCTGCACGTATTGTCCGACAACGGCCACGATATCGGTTTGCCGCTTGATCTCCTCAACCTTCTCGCGTTCGATCAACTCCTGACCTCTTTTTCCTCTTTTATTGACTCAATATCTGTCGGCTCTACCCAATAGAAGATATTCTGAAGGCTTATCTTGTACTTACCCTGCTTTTCAGCAACAACCTGACCAATTCTTCTCAACTCCCGAATCCGTACTAGCTCGCCAACGTCTGGATGATAAGGCTCGGCCGGCGCCTTAAAATCGAGCTTATCTTTAAAGAAGTGGCGGGTTTTGCCCACCATGTCGGGCTTTGGACCCTCTTTTCTGAGTGCTTTTATGAGTTTCTCAATATCTCTCTTCGCTTTTGTCAGTTCATTACGGTACTTTGACCTCAACTCGTCAGATTCCTGTTTCTTCTTGATATTAAACGCAGCTAGCTTATTCTCATAGTCGTCAACCAGACTGGACAACTTTTCTCGTTCTTCCTCGACCACCTTCAGCTGCCCAGAAAGGTCTTCAAAAAGCCGATTCACTGATACCTTTTCTTCATCCAAGTAGGATGCCGCCTTTTCGAGAACTGTACTCTGAAGCCCTAACTGATTGGCCAATCTGAGTGCGTTGCTTGGCTGAGGCACGCCCAAAATGAGTCGGTACGTGGGTCGGTCAGTGAATTCCATACCGGCATTAATCATGTCCTCCCTGTTGCTCACAAAGATCTTCAGATTTTCATTATGTGTCGTAGCCAAGACGATGCTATCACGCCTGCTGAACTCATCGAGAATCGCTGAGGCCAATGCCGAGCCCTCTTCAACCGAAGTCTGACTCATCAACTCATCGAGCAACACGAGAGAATTACTATTCCCTTCGAGTGCTTTCCTGATCTGTTTCAGATGAGCAGCAAAGGTTGAGAGCTGCGACTCAATGCTCTGCTCATCACCGATATCTGCGAATAATTCATCAAAGAAGGGAACTGTGCTCCCCTCATCAGCGGGAATGAACAGCCCACACCTTGCCATCAACACGATCAGACCCACGGTCTTCAGAACAACTGTCTTTCCTCCGGCATTGGGACCTGAAAGGAGTAGTACACGTTTTCCCGAATTGAGCTTTAGATTGAGCGGTACTACCCTATCATTAATACGCTTGAGAATTGGATGAAAACCGTTGATTATATTGAGTCTTTCATCGAAGACCGGACGGTTTGCTTTCTGGTCGTTCGCGAATCGGGCTTTGGCAAACCATAAATCGAGGGATACTACATATTCGATGTCATCTTCGATCGCCGTCATGTCATTACGGATAATATCAGTTAGACGACGCAGGATAGACTCGATCTCAAGCCGTTCGTGTTCATCCAACTCGATGAGGCCCGCTGCATCCTCGGTGATGGCCATGGGCTCGATGAAAATGGTCTCACCGGAATTTGAATATGAATGCACGATGCCTTTTATTTGCTTCTTAAAATTGCTCTTAACCGGGAGTACGAAGTGACCTGCACGCTCGACGACATTGAGTCCGGTGTACACATTCGGCTGTTCCGCAAGCATCGTATTCAATAGTTGTCTGATGTGATGTTGTATCTGTTTCTTCCTGGTTCGAATGCGCTGGAGACCCGGACTAGCGTCGTCCCTCATCGCCCCGGCCTCATCGATCTTTGAGTCTAGTTCTTTCAACAACCCGGGATAAGCGTGCAGCCTCACAAAGAAACTCTTCAATTTGCTATTCTTCGAATTCGCCTTCAGGACGCTGACAAACCTAAAGAATCTCCTCACCCGGACCAATACCTCGAGCGGCAAAAACAGAGCACCTTCCACCTGAGTTCGGAGAAAACCGGGTTCAAAAGGGACGTAGAACTCTGCTGTCTCTCCTGACCTCTGTATTGCCTCCACCCTTTCCAGTTCTGATTCAACAGCTGTCTGAGTCTCCATCGGAGATAGACTCACTGCCCTCTTCTTGGCAGCTTCGGTATTGCAGAAATTGGAGAGTGACTTGAGTACCTTGGAAAGCTCTAAGACCTCCTCGGCATGGGTTCTTGTTACAACTCCTCCCTTTGCCGTTTCCACTCTTTCTTACGTGCCGCAATCAGACGTCTCTTACGCTTTGCGCTCGGCTTTTCATATATTTCGTGTCGCTTGACGTCTTTTAGGATCCCGGCTCGCTCCACAGACTTGCGGAAACGACGCAAGGCATTATCAAAGGATTCACCTTCATAAACCATAACTTTTGTCATTAAGTTGGCACCTCCTTTCGAGAGATATCTCTTTCTTGCTAATTAATTATATTGAAAAATCGTGGTTTGTCAAGGGGTGATACAAAAAACTATCGATATTTCGAAGCTTTCCTAATACGGCGTCAAACGATAATATACTTTAACAACTTCTTACTTAACAACGCAAAAGCATGAAAAAAGCAATTAAGGCAATGTTGGCAAGGATCTGCTACTCTTTTACCTGGGCCATTATCTCGGCCCCTTTCGACGTGCCCAACCGATTCGCACCGGTCTGTATGAACTGGGCGGCCTGGGCATAGGTGCGGATACCACCCGAGGCCTTAACCCCGAAATCGTTGCCTACTAACGAACGCAACAGCCTCACATCTCTTAGTTCGGCGCCTCCTTTCGAGAACCCGGTTGAGGTCTTCACAAAATGAGCACCACTCTCCTTGATGATATTGGTCGCGGCGATCTTCTCTTTCTCAGAGAGAAGACAGGTTTCGATAATCACCTTGAGGATCCTGCCTTGACACGCTTCAACTACCGTCTTTATCTCCTTACCGACATATTTGAAATCGCCATCTTTCAGCCTACCGATGTTCATTACCATATCGACCTCATCGCATCCCATCCGGATCAATTCCTCAGCGGCAGAGGCCTTCACCTCTGTGGTCGAAGCACCCAGGGGAAAACCAACAACGCTGCACACCTTGGTGTCCTCTGGCACTCTCGCGACAACAGAAGGCACCCAGCACGGATTAACGACCGCTGCATAGAATCGATATTTCGTAACCGTTTCGAGAAAACGGAGAATATCGCTTTGTGTAGCATCGGGTTTCAGAATCGTCTGGTCGATATATTCGTTTAGACCCTTCATGCACCAATGTTATGCTTGAGAACAGAAAAGTCAAGGACCAACCCCCAGGTATCGCAAACCTTTTGGTTTCCGATACCTGTCAAATCCCAAATTCCAAGCACCAAATAACAAACAAATCCCAATAACCAAAATTCCAAACAAGAAGTACATTAGTGCGCAGTTTGGAACATTTGAATTTGTGATTTTAATATTATTCCCCCTTTCGGGGATTCTCGTAAATACAATAAAATCAAAGATTTAAGTATTTACGGAATCGGATTTCGTGCTTAGAATTTCGGATTTGTATTGACATCACCCTAAATCTATGGTATATTTCGGGCTATGAAGTTCGATAAATCATTGATCGCCACGCTACGCGAGGATCCTAAAGAAGCCGAGAGCAAGAGCCATCGCATACTCTTACGCGGCGGTTTCATAAGACAACTCGCATCAGGCATACATACCTATTTGCCTCTGGGCTGGCGTAT
>DAOVAN010000026.1 GCA_030671005.1 Caldifarciminota bacterium | reverse complement strand
GAATTAGGTATCAGCAATTTCGTGACCTTTCTGGAGAATACGGGCAAGTACCGCCAGGGTGTTCGGCGCACAGAATACGGTGATGAACGTGATCCCCAAATGCGCGAGTTTCTCAACCGCATATCGCCGTTGACAAACGCGTATAAAATAAAAAAACCGGTGCTCATATTTCAAGGATTACAGGACCCAAGAGTTCCTGTTTCCGAAGCTGAGCAGATAGTGAAAGCCATCCGTAGTAACGGCGTCGATGTCTGGTACATACTGGCCGAGGATGAAGGTCATGGTTTCGGTAAAAAATCCAATCGTAATTTTTATCAACAAGCTCTAGTCTTGTTCCTTGAAAAATTCCTTATCGGTAAAAAATAAAGGGCAGAAGATGGCTGATAAAAGGCTCAGAGAGGGCTAATAGATGGCTCAAGAAGGCTATGAAAGGCTATCAACGGTGCCTTTAGTAGCCCTCTGTCAGCCTTCTATGAGCCATTTTGAGCCTTCTTGTGTAAGGAGGTTTTTATGAAAATTCTCATCAGTTATTATTCACGAACCGGCAACACCGAGAAAATGGCCGGGGTAATTGCCCAGGGCGTGAAGGACCAGGGTGTTGCCTGTGATCTGAAAGAGGTAACCACGGTCACGGTTGATGAACTGCTAGACTATGAAGCATTGATCTTTGGTTCGCCTACCTATTACGGATTAATGGCTACCGAGATGAAAAAGCTAATCGACGACAGCGTCAAACATCACGGTAAACTTGCCGGCAAGATAGGTGGTGCCTTCAGCTCGAGCGGCATAATGGGCGGCGGCGGCGAAACCACAATCTTGAGTATACTCCAGGCCTTCATGATTCATGGTATGATTATCATCGGCGATGCCATAATGCAGCACTACGGGCCACTCGCGATTGGCGCACCCGATGAAGAAATCCATAAGATGTGCCTAGAATATGGAAGAAAGATTGCCACGTTGACCAAGAAAATTTTCGGCAAATAAAAAACGAGCGGAGCATGAACAATTCGCCCTAGATCCAGATGCAACCCGAAATTTTCGCTATTTTTATAATTGTTTAATTACCGAATTACCGCTTCATACGCATGTGCTCTACAAAATCCTCGAGACGATCAAGTACCTCCAGCACCGCAGCGTCTTTCAGCCAGTATATACGCTGATTCAACCGAGGTTCATATCGCACAACATCAATGTTTCGTAAAGTGCGCAGTGTGAGAGAAATTGTCTGGATTGACACGCCGATTTTGCATGCCAATTCAGACGGGCTTTTTCTCGTTCCACCCAGCGTTCGGATTATTTGATAGACAGTGGGATTACCAAGGATACGACACACCCGCGAAGCCCGGTATTGTGTTTCAGGCATTTTTCTTTTCTTCATACTATGATAATAATCCATTTCGGTATTTTGGCAATTAGCGAAATACCGAATGTAGCTGCTTTACGCACTCTCTTCATTCTATTATCAACATTATCGAAACGCGCACGCAGGACCTTCTCAATATCCAAGGCACAAAAATAGCAAAGCTCGACGATTACGCAACGATACATTCATATATCATTTCTGCCTGAAAATCCGTCAGCTTGACGCGACCAGTTATATCTATATAATAGGTCCGGAGCCCTAATGCCTAAAATGAAAGCCATAGCAAAAACAAAACCCGCGCCTGGCGCGGAAATCATTGAAATCGACATACCAACGCCCGGGCCCGATGAGGTCCTGGTCAAAGTTTTAGCTACTTCGATCTGTGGTACCGACCTTCATATTTTCGAATGGAATAAGTGGGCTCAAAACCGCTTCAAGAATCTACCAAGGGTGATGGGACACGAGCTGTGTGGTGAGATAATCGAAATTGGCAAGAATGTAGAGAACCTCAAGAAAGGCGACATCATTTCTGCTGAAACACATATAGCCTGCGGCCATTGCTATTTATGTCAAACAGGCAATGCACACATTTGCGTCAACGGCAGTATACTCGGCGTAGACATCAACGGCGTCTTTGCTGAGTACGCAGTAATCCCGGCAAACAATGCCTGGGTATTAGACAAGAGAATCCCAAAAGACCACGCTTCGGTCATGGAGCCGCTCGGCAATGCCGTGCACACGGTGTTAGCCGGTGACATCGCTGGCAACAGCGTTCTCATCACTGGCTGCGGACCGATCGGTCTGATGAGCATCGCCGTGTCACGCATTTGTGGCGCAACGCAAATCATTGCCACCGAAATAAACGCTTACCGTATTGAACTCGCGAAAAAGGTCGGTGCCGATCTGGTACTCAATCCTAAAGAAGAAAAAATAGTGCCGCGTGTTCTTGGAGAAACAAGAAACTTGGGTGTTGATGCGGTTTTGGAAATGTCAGGTAACCCAACGGCCATAAGAGACGCTTTCGAGGCCCTGAGGCCAGGCGGTCGATATTCGATTCTTGGTATACCAGATAAACCGATGGAAATCGATTTGGGCAAGCACATTGTATTCAAGTACGCTACAGTACAGGGCATCAATGGACGCCTGATGTTCTCTACGTGGCATCAGACGGCAAGATTCTTGAGCTCGGGCCGGCTCGATTTGGCACCCATCATCACTCACCGATTCTCCCTCGATGAATACGAAAAGGGCATGGAATTAATGGCGAGTGGTAATTGTGGGAAAATACTACTATACCCCTGATTCGAAAGAGCATGGCGTGTTCGAAAGATAACACCACTGACTACTGGAAGACAAATCCTAAATCCGAAACAATCTCGAAACTCTAAATTCAAATTTACCAAACTGGTATCTGGTTTTGGATTTTGAACATTAGTTTTTTGAATTTGTTTAGTATTTCGATATTCGAATTTCGAATTTATCCACCCTTAAGGTGGACAGGAGGTTGTGATGGCTTACACTGAAAAAATCAAGAATTTTCTCCTAAATCAATTAGAAGAAATCCGGAACAGTGGATTGTATAAGGAGGAACGCAATATTGTTTCTCCGCAAGCGGCTGATATCAAGGTAGAATATCCAATCGGTGCACCGGTTCAAGAGGTCATAAACTTCTGCGCTAACAATTACCTGGGACTTTCGAGTCACGGCGAACTGATCGAGGCGGCAAGAAAGGGACTCGGCGAGCGAGGATACGGCATGTCTTCGGTTCGCTTCATCTGCGGCACTCAGGACATTCATACCGAGTTGGAAAAAAAGATGTCCGAATTCCTCGACACCGATGCCACTATTCTGTATTCCTCCTGCTTCGATGCCAATGGTGGCTTGTTTGAAACATTGCTTACCCAGGATGATGCCGTGATTTCCGACGAATTGAATCACGCATCGATAATAGACGGCATAAGACTATGCAAGGCGGAAAGACATAGGTTCAAACACATGAATATGCGGGATTTGGAAGAACACCTCAGGCAAACGCAAAACAAACGGTTTCGAATGATCGCCACCGACGGTGTTTTCTCAATGGACGGCGATATTGCAGAGCTCGCGGGAATATGCGCCCTGGCAGAAAAATATGACGCCCTGGTGATGGTTGACGATTCCCATGCTACAGGTTTCATTGGTAAGACCGGACGGGGCACCCATGAACATTGCGGTGTCATGGGTAAGATCGATATAATCACCACGACCATGGGTAAAGCAATGGGTGGAGCTTCAGGTGGATGCACTTCAGGAAGGCAAGAAATCATCGATACGTTAAGACAGCGCTCGCGACCGTACCTGTTTTCCAATACGGTCTGTCCGGTCGTGATCGCCGCGGCAATCAAGGCGGTCGACCTATTGATCGGCTCGACCGATCTGCGCGACAAACTAGAGGACAACACCAAATACTTCCGCGAAAAAATGACGGCTGCTGGTTTCGATATTACAGAAGGTGTACACCCGATAGTCCCGATCATGCTCTACAACGCAAAACTCGCCCAGGATATGGCTCGCGACCTGTACAACGAAGGCATCTACGTCATAGGATTCTTCTTCCCGGTTGTCCCCAAGGGGCAGGCCCGGATCCGTGTACAGATCTCTGCCGCTCATGAAAAAGAACATCTTGATAAAGCTATCACCGCATTCACGAAAATCGGAGAGAAATATAAAATACTCCACAAAACTAAAGACGAAATCATTGCAGAGTATGGACTATAGACCATTACATATGACAATACCTAAATTCGAAACCCAAAATCCGATTCCGCAAATACTCAAAACTTTGATTGTATTTGCGAGAATCCCCGAAGGGGAAACAAATTCGAATACCAAATACCAAAATTCAAAACTGTTTTGGTCATTCGATATTAGGATTTTGGGCTTGTTTCGAGTTTCGAAATTCGTATTTCGTATTTTATGAGGAATAATACTTCCGACGCAATCATCATCGGCGGTGGGATTATTGGAACTGCTACTGGTTATTATCTAACCAAGAAAGGGTTGAAGGTCCGGCTTTTAGAAAAGAATTACCTGACCGCAGGTTCAACAGGACGGTGCATTGGTGGCATACGGCAGCAGTTTTCGACCGAATCGAGCATCAAGGTCGCCATGGAATCGATGAAGAAATTCGCCACAATGAACGATGAATTGGACCAGGATGTGGAGTTCCATCAAGGTGGGTATTTGTTCCTTGCACACAGTGAAGAAAAAAAGGAAACCTATCGTAAACTCATCGAAATACAGCAGAAAATGGGTCTCGCTGTTGAATACATCGGCACCGGAGAAATAGAAAAGCTTGTCCCGGGCATCAACACCGAAGATATGCTGGGTGGAGCCTATTGTCCGAGTGATGCTCAGGCAAATCCATTCTTGATCGTCGATGGTTATGCAAAGGAAATCAGAAAAAGGTGCGATGTCCTTCCCCACAAAGAGGTCACTGAAATAAAAGTTGATAAGGGAAGAGTCACCTCAGTAATCACGAAGGACAACGGAACTTTTCATGCCCCCATTGTTGTCAATGCAGCGGGGCCATTTGCAAAAGAGATCGCACAAATGGTGAACCTAGACTTACCGATCTATCCCGAGCGTCATGAAGCGATGATAACCGAACAGCTGGAAAGATTCTTCGACATGATGATTGTTGACTACCGACCCGACGGGTGTTACTTCAATCAGAAGTGGGACAAAGGTAGCATCATTGGATGCTACACGCCAATTCCCAATGTACCCGGACAAGACCTCGGCACATCCTTCGAATTCGCTAAAGAGATGGGCCGGAGGATGGCACGCCTGATACCAAGGTTAAACAACATCAAGATAATCCGGCAATGGTCTGGCAGCTATGAGATGACACCCGACGGTAATCCAATCCTCGACAAGTCCGATGTCGGAGGTTTCTGGGTTGTCGGCGGAATGTGTGGGCATGGCTTCATGCTCGGTCCGGAAATCGGCTGGCTTGCCGCCGAATATATTACTGAAGGAAAACCCCCTTACAACATCGATGAATTCGCACTCAATCGAGACTTCAAGGGCAAAGAGGTGATGAAGTGACAAGATTCGCCATCACAAAAAAGGATAAGAAGACTCGTGCTCGCTGCGGTAAACTGAAGACTAAACACTATGATGTCCCGACCCCTAACTTCATGCCAGTAGCCACCCAGGCAACAGTGAAGACATTATCGCCGGCTGACCTCAAGAAAAGCGGCGTTCATATCATTATCTGCAATACCTATCATCTAATGTTGCGACCTTCCGCGTCGGTCATCAGCAGGCTGGGTGGTTTGCATCGTTTCATGAACTGGGAGCGCGCAATCATAACCGATTCGGGTGGTTTTCAGGCGTATTCTTTAACCGATTTGAGAAAAATCACCGATGACGGCATCGAGTTCTCTTCTCACCTGGACGGCTCGAGGCACTTCCTGAGCCCGGAAATTGCCGTGGAGATCCAGGAAGAGCTAAAACCCGATATCGCCATGTGTCTTGATTTCTTCAGCTCTTACCCAATGCAATTCTTAGATGCACGAATTGCTGTCGAGCGCACCGTAAACTGGGCCAAGCGCAGCCTAGACGCAAAAAAAAAGTGCCGCTATTCGGCATAATCCAAGGGGCCACCTACAAGAATCTTCGCCGCGAATGCGCACAGCGTACTGTGGAACTCAACTTTCCTGGCTACGCCATCGGTGGATTGATGATCGGCGAGCCATCCTCTTTAACAAATGAAATGGTCGGCGAGGTGAACGGCGTCGTTCCCGAAAAAAAACCACGTTATCTAATGGGTTGCGGCTATCCCGAAGATATAATTGAGGCCGTAGGCTTGGGTGTGGACCTTTTCGACTGCGTACTCCCGACGAGAAATGGCAGGACGGGTATGGCATTCACCTCACGGGGTAAAGTCATCATCAAGGCTAGTCGATATGCTATGGACAAAGCGCCGCTTGATAAACAATGCGGATGCTATACGTGCCGTAACTTTTCACGAGCCTATTTACGCCATCTCTTTAATACCGGCGAAGCACTCGCCGGACGCTTGGTGAGCTTTCACAATATCTATTTCTACTCCAAGCTGATGTCCCAAATCCGAAAACAGATCGGTAAGGGTACTTTTTCAACATTTTCTAGGAAGATGCTGCGAAGGTTTGATTTCAGAAGTCCGTAGATCATACAGCATACTACGTATTTTTGCAATTAGTGCCGCACGAGTAGTCACAAATCAAAGAATATACTCATTCTGACGCACGTTTCTAAAATTTCCTCTTGACACAAAATGAATTATATATATAATTACACAATTAAATTGTGAAAAGGAGCCAACATGTTTGGGAGAAAGAAGAAGGTACTTGGTCTTGATATAGGGTCAAGTCAGACAAAAATAGTTGAACTAAGCGCAGGTAAGAACAAGAAGTTACTAAATTTTGGGATATCTAAGGTCTTACCTGACGCAATAGTTGAAGGTGAAATAATCGATCGGGAGGCGGTTCTGGATTCCATCAGAACACTAATCGAAACTAAGGGATTCTCCACAAAAGACGTGGTTCTTGGTATCGCAGGGCGTGACGTAATAATAAAGAGAATAACGATGGACCGAATGAGCGAGGCAGATACACGAGAACAAATCAAGTGGGAAGCCGAGCAGTACGTTCCTTTCGATATTAACGAAGTCACGCTTGATTTCGATGTTGTCAATCCGAACTTCGGAGAAAATCAACAGGAGGTAATCCTGGTTGCCGCCAAGAACGAGCTTATCAACAACCTGACATCTCTGTTGAAGGATCTCAATCTTACGCCGATCATCATCGATACGACGGCTTTTGCAATACAGAATGTCTATGAACACAACTATGAACTGACGCCCGATGAAATCATCTGCCTCATACACATTGGCGCAGGGATGTCTGTCATAAACGTCACCAAAGGTGGTTCAAGTCTATCGGCGCGTGATGTATACTACGGCGTCAACGCATACATCAGTAAACTGCAGAAGGAAGTCGGTTTCAATTACGAGGATGCGGCAAATGCGGCCAAGGGCACAGTTCCGGTCGGTGTCTCCCAGGATTCAATCCAGGGTGTGTTCGAGTCCTTTGTAAGCGATCTCGGCACGCATATCGAGAGAAGCCTCCAATTCCTCTCAACGGTTACTGGTGAGGAGAAGGTAAGCCGTATGTATCTATCGGGTGGTGGCAGTTCGATACCGAACCTACTCGACTATCTGAAACGCCGCTTCGGTATTCCGATTGAAATTATCAATCCCTTCAAGAATGTTGTTCATGATCCGAATATTTTCGTGCCTATGGGCGCGGATGTAACTGGGCCGATCTTGGCTCAGGCCATCGGTCTAGCACTAAGGGGGGAATAATGATTAAAATCAATTTAGCCCCAACTACCAAAAAAGGCCGTGCTCCGAAAGCCTGGGCACCGAGGGTACCACGTCCAGGCATCAAGATCCCAGCTATTCAAACAGCGCTCGTTTACATCATAGGCGCCGTAATCATACTCGTCCTCATCGTCGTCTTGTTAGTCAGTCAAAACATACAAATGCGCAACTACAATGCCAACGTAGATCAACTGAATATGAAGCTCAATGAATTGAAGGTCTATAAAGCGGCGGTGGATAGCCTGGAGAATCGGGAACGAGAGCTCGCAACACTCATTGCGCCTATCAAGCAACTCAATAGGAACCGATTCTTTATTGCCCATGTCCTCGATGAAGTTTCGACACGCATCCCGGATTTCACCTGGCTAATAATGCTCAACGCGGACTCAATGAGCGTGAACATAAAAGGAGTCGCTGCCTCAAATCTACTCGTCGCTGACTTCATGAACCGCCTCGAAGAATCACCATACATACACAATGTCGACTTGACGGTCTTAGAAAAGAAGGTAATAGAAAAACAAGAGATGATGGAATTCACCTTGACCGCAAACGTCGGAGTTGATTCAATCGTCAGGAGGCAACCATGAATCTTAAAGACCGTAAAACACAACAAGTAGTGATCTTTCTAATCATCCTCATCGTAGTGTTGATTCTGTTCTTCCGGTTCCCCTATTCGGCGAACAAGGAAAAAGTCGACAGGTTAAGGTCGAGAAGAGATTCGCTGCAAATCGAGGTTCAAAAGGCAGAGGCAGCACGAATCAGATTGCCTGAAATGCAGGAGAAAATTGCGCGCCTTGAGGTCGAATGGGAAAGAGCAAGAGAAATGTTACCAAAGGAAAAAGAAATTCCTTCGTTGATTCAACAAATATCAAATTCCGGAACCAAGGCAGGGGTAAGTTTTCTGTTATTCAGACCGAGCACGGTTACTCAGAAAATCAACTACTCGGAAATTCCTGTCCAGATCAAGGTGACTTGTGGTTATCACCAACTCGGTAAGTTCATCTCCAACGTAGGTAACCTAGCAAGAATTGTGAACGTACCGTCAATTAAGGTTAAAGTAGGAAAAGACCGCAGCTGCGAGGCTGAGCTCAGGACACTCACGTATACCGTAGCAAAAGGAAAGGGGGTGCAAAGTGGTGCTTCATCTCGTAGGTAGTCTGCTATGTATTATGTTATTCAACCAAACATCAACAACACCACCAGCAACTGACACGTTATTCCCCGTTGAGAAATGGCAATACACCGTGAAAGGGAGACGCGATCCTTTCGTGCCACTGATTGGTACTGAGTTGGGCCGAAGCGGTAAAGCGAGTCACCTGAGCGTTGAGAATATTACACTGATCGGTATCCTATGGGGTGACCGAGGATATTACGCTCTGGTAAAAGACGGTGTGAATCAGGGGTATATTCTGAAAAGAGGTGACCGCGTCGTTGGCGGAAAAGTTGCTCAGATAAACCGCCAAGGGATAATATTCCAAATGACACAAGCTGGGGTTCTAACCAAATATGAATTGAGACTTCAAGAAAAGGAAAGGAGGTAAAAATGAGGAATACTATCATCCTCGCTTTGTTAATTTCCCTGGCCAGTGGTGCGGTCATTGATGATATTGTAGTAACCCCAGAAGACATTAACACCAAAATAATTATCAAGGCAGATGCACCATTTGTTGCCAATTCCTTTACCCTGAAAGACCCATCACGGATCATCATAGACTGTTCCGGGGTCTCGAGCACATTAGCCGACAAGAGCTATGCCGTGAACCGGGGCGGGATAAAGGAACTCTCTATAACTGGGTTCACCGAACAACCGGATCTTGTCCGTGTCGTGGGTAAACTGGATCGCGACTACTCGTTTCTGACGTCTACCGAGGGTGACAATTTCGTACTGACGTTGCTGGCGGGTGCGACTAACACATTCTCTGAATGGCATGCTAGCGGTGCCGAAGCCACGAACATGAGCACTGCACCAAATCTGGAAACACAACCACCGGTCGTACCGACAAAGAAACCAAGTGCACCCGTGGCTGGCCGCCCTATTTCGTGCGACTTCGAAGATGCCGATATTCTAACAATACTCCGTGCGCTGTCCGAATATGCTGGAGTAAACATCGTCGCCGGAAAGGACGTTAAAGGCACCGTAACCGTACGGCTACATAACGTTCCGTGGCGTCGCGCGCTGGACATAATACTCAAGGCATCCGGTTATGCCTACCGTGAAGATCCAGGTGTCATCAGGGTAGATACAGCAGATAATCTTGACAAACAGGATTATGATCTACCGGTAAGTTCCAAGATATTCAAGTTGGAATTCGCCGATCCTGATAGGATGCTTGACAAAGTCACCGGTATGCTCTCACCGAAAGGCAAAGCGCACGTTGATAAAAGAACCAACTCAGTTGTCGTAACTGAGGTTGCGCCGGTGATGGATCGTATCGGCGAGCTGATGCTACTGCTCGACACGCCAACGCCTCAGGTTGAGATCGCGGTCAGGGTAGTTGCCATGGCAACTACCGCCAGCAGGTCTTTGGGCATTGAGTGGACTTTGGAAGGATTGGAAAGCAGAATTCTACGCACAGACGTCACCGCCAATCCTACACCTACGGTGGCAGGTTTTGGCGTATGGAATATCGGAACCGTTCCTTCACTCGCACAAGTATCGATGACGCTCAATCTACTGGAAGAGAAAGGTCAGGCACAAACCATGGCTGCGCCGAGAGTCACAGCAGCCGACAACGAAAAGGCTTATGTCCTGAGCGGCGAACGTTTCGGCGTACCAACACTGGATATCTCGGGAAATACGATAATCCAATTCTATGAAGCTGGTACAAAACTCGAAGTGGTACCACATATCAACTCACTCGACGAGATTACAATGGAGATATATGCCGAGGTCAGTGAACTCGACCGGGCATCAGCTCTTGCTGGACGCCCAATCATTACGACCTCAGAGGCAGAATCCAAGGTTCTCGTCAAAAACGGCAATACAGTGGTCATCGGCGGCTTCATCAGAACAAGGGAATCGCAACAGGAGACTGGCATACCGCTGCTTATGGACATTCCTCTTCTCGGCTTCCTGTTCAAGGAAACGACTACGATCCTCGAGGAATATGAGTTATTGATTTTCATCACGCCAACGATTATAAAGGGCTAGTTCACTCGAAGTATAGATCTCGCCATACGCGCCATCTCAGATGCGAATTGTCGGAGGGATGTGGAGAGGCCGCTTCATTAAGGTTCCCAAGAAAGGAATCAGACCGACTAAAGGCATCGTAAGAGGAGCAATCTTCAATATCATTGGCGCCAGTATAAGGCGCGCAGAAGTACTGGATGTCTTTGCAGGAAGTGGTGCATTAGGTTTGGAGGCTATGTCTAGAGGTGCGGAAAGGTGCACGTTCATTGAAAGAATACCCAAATGCCTTTTTCAGAACATCGAAAGCCTTACTACCAAAAAGGCAGTAAAGGTGCTAGCTGAGGACTTTCGATCCGCACTGAGGAAATTGGGAAAGACAGAATTCGACGTAATCTTTGCCGATCCACCATATAAGAAACAATATGCAGAAAAGGCTGTGTTTCTAATCGCTCGGCACGGACTTCTACGTAACGGCGGCATGATTGTCCTCGAGCATTCGCCCCTTGAAAATATCTCTCTCCCGGATCTGTTCGCGATATTCAAGCGAAAAAAATACGGTGACACCACAGTTTCCTTCCTTGAGCACAGAAAACACTGAACCATGAAGACACAGAATGCACTGAAGGTGATCCGATCTGTGGTATCTGTGTGTTCAGTGTCCGCCGAAGGCGGCTTCTGTGGTTTCAGTGTCAGTGTATTCAGTGTCCGCCGAAGGCGGTTTCTGTGGTTTCAGTGATCTTATGAAGAAAGCAATCTACGCCGGAACATTTGACCCGATAACGTACGGTCACATCGACGTCATATCACGGGCAACCAAGATCTTCGAGAGAATCGTAGTTGGGATTAGTGCCGGCCCCAAGACAACGCTTTTCACCCACAAAGAAAGAATAAAACTCGTGCGCGATGCTTTTTCTAAGAATAACAGGATTGAAGTCCTGGGTTTCTCCTCGCTCCTGGTGGACTTCGCAAGCAAAATAGGTGCGCAGACTATCATCCGCGGCATGCGTGCTGTGTCCGATTTCGACTACGAACTACAGCTGACCCTGATGAATCGTAAACTAAACCCGAGCATTGAAACAATCTTCCTTATGCCTTCGGAAAAGTACATCTTCGTTAGTTCTTCATTAGTCAAAGAGATAGCTACGCTGAAAGGCGACATCTCCAAATTAGCACCACCTTTGGTGGCAAAGGCACTGCACAAGAAACTCGCCAGAAAATAACTCTCCCCTCAGAAATCCTCACTTGTAATAGACAAAACGATGGTTGTCACTTAGCATCCAATCTGTAGTAGCAATTTCCAAGGCTGACATCATCAAACATCCAGACCACTTGCCGTCGTGCAGTTGACTTTATCTTGATAATTGGTATACTTTTGGGCATGAAATTCATCGACGAAGCAAAGATTTTTGTCCAGTCCGGCGCTGGCGGCAACGGCTGCGTGTCTTTCCGCCGCGAAAAATACGTTCCAAGAGGCGGTCCTGATGGTGGTGATGGCGGCAATGGAGGTTCAGTCTATCTGGTCGGCGACAAAGAACGAGAAACACTCTATGATCTGAGACTCAAACCACACAACCGGGCAGGACGTGGCCAGCACGGAAAGGGAAAAAAAATGTACGGGCGGAACGGCCGCGATGTTTCCATTCATGTGCCATTGGGCACCCTCGTTCTCGAAGAAGACCGCCCATTAGGCGAAATCCTCAAGGATGGCGCAAGGCTGGTTGCTGCCCAGGGTGGTAAAGGTGGACGCGGCAATGCACATTTTGTATCGTCAACGAATCAGGCGCCTAGAAATGCCGAAGAGGGAACTCCTGGCGTAACCAAGACGCTCAAGATCGTACTCAAGATCATCTCGGACATCGGAATCGTTGGCCTACCTAATGCTGGTAAATCGACACTCTTGAAGGCCATGACTAATGCCCGGCCAAGAATCGACAGCTACCCATTTACTACGCTCAACCCCAATCTGGGCGTACTGAAGAGCGACACGAATAGTGTGGTAATCGCCGACATGCCCGGTATCATAGAAGGTGCACATGAAGGCAAGGGTATCGGCCTGCAATTTCTAAGGCATATTGAGAGAACCAATCTGCTGATCGTACTCATCGATATTTCCGCGTCCGATCCGATGAACCAGTATGATGCTCTGCTAAATGAGTTCAGGCAGTACAAGACCGAATTGCTCGAAAAATCACGCGTCGTCGTCTTCAACAAAATCGACCTATTGGATAGAGTACCTCAATTCGACCTGAAAGAAAAAACATTCTACATATCAGCCCTCAAGGAAACCGGTGTGGATGCACTGGTCGAGCACTTAGAAAATGCGAATTAAATTACAGCAGGATAGAGACACAATTCTAAGAATCCTTGCATCCGATGATGTTGAGCGGAAATTAAGGGTCCTGGATAAACTTGATGGCGTTAATGAGAAAGACAGCATCAACATACTAATAAAGACATTAGAAGACAAATCCTGGTGCATGAGGGAAAAAGCCGCCCACAAACTAGCAACATACGGCACCAGGATCTCTTCGCGTTTGAAGCGGTTACTAACAAAAGGCTATTGGTATACCCGGGCTTCGGCGTGTCTTGCATTGGGTGAAATAGTTGATATGCGCACCGTAGAGCCGATCATCACGGTCTTGCTCAACGACGAGAATCCCACGGTCACAAAAGAAGCATCGAATGCATTAGTCAAGTTGGCAAGTAGTAAACCGAAGAAGTTCGCCGCAAGATTGTATGATTTGCAGCTCCCGGAGAGTGAACTCCAGGCCGTCCTCTTCTCGTTAGAGCAAGCCGATATCGATCTATATCAGAGGATCAAAGAACTACTGGTTGATGAACGAAGCGTTTGAATTACTCCATCTCCTCTCGATCGAAAAATTAACTGAAACCAAACTATACAATCTGCTCGAGGAATTCGGCTCAGCCAAAAAAATCATATCTGCACCGCACAAGAAGATCCGCGCCTACGTGGGTTCAGAAATCGCCAGAAGCATAACCTCGTTCGCCATCGATGATGTTCTCTCCAGGAAAGATGAATTGGTTAGAGAAATGTCAGCCAGCATTGTTCCCTACTACGAGGAAGAATATCCCGCCTGGTTGAAAAACATTGCTCATTTCCCCCCTGTTATCTTCATACGCGGCAATGTGCTGCCCGAAGATGAAACCTCAATCGCCGTAATCGGAACCAGGGGTGCTACAGTATACGGTAAGGAAATAGCCAGAAGCTTTGCCGCTGCTTTTGCCGAAGCAGACGTGACCGTAGTCAGCGGTATGGCACGCGGTATTGACACCGAAGCACACGTCGGAGCCATACAAAACAAGGGACGCACGATTGCGGTCCTAGGCTGCGGTATTGATATCTGTTATCCACCGGAAAATAGGAAATTGATGGCCCAAATCGCTCACAGCGGTGCGGTCATCTCTGAATTCAACCTCGGCACACCGCCCTTTGCCCAAAACTTCCCGAAGCGTAACCGCATAGTTTCTGGGCTGGCAAAAGCCCTCGTGGCAATCGAAGCAAAGGAAAAATCAGGCGTCCTGAATACTGTCAAGTGGGCCCTGGATCAAAACAAAGATGTCTTTGCCATTCCTGGCAATATCTACGCAAAAACTTCATATGGCACAAATCGTCTGATCAAGGATGGCGCGATACCTGTAACATCAGCCAATGATGTCTTAGACTACATGGGCATGCAGTATGTCAAAAAGGAAAAAGAAACTGAGGAAGTATTACTTGACGAAACGGAAAGGGTCGTCTGGCAAGCACTTTCCTTCGAACCGATCTATCTCGATGCCCTGGCAGACAAAATCGGTCAACCCACGAGTTCAATACTGAATATACTACTAAGGCTGGAAATTAAAGGTCATGTGAAACAATTACCTGGTATGTCGTTTGTGAAGAATTTCGAAAAGTAGATTAAGATATTAACTGTTTAGGCATTTAGGTGTTTTATCTAATTTAGGTGTTTGAATTTACTTATTC